>DASQAM010000144.1:0-1627 GCA_035635735.1 Gemmatimonadales bacterium
CTGGTGCACGACGTGCTGTTCCGGCAGCTCGAGTCGCGGCTCACGGGCACGCACGGCGCGAAGCAGCATCTCGGCGAGCCGGTGGGCGAGGTGCGAGCGCTCGCCGGCTGGGAAGCGATCAGCGACGTGGTGCTCGTGGACCAGGCCCCCATCGGCCGGACGCCACGCTCCAATCCCATCACGTACATCAAGGCATTCGACGAGTTGCGGGCCTTGTTCGCGGCCGAGCCGCTCGCCCGCGCGAGGGCGTACACACCCAGCACGTTTTCGTTCAACGTGGCCGGGGGGCGGTGCGACGCGTGTGAAGGAGCGGGGCACGTGCTGGTCGAGATGGTGTTCCTCGCAAATGTGTTCGTGCCGTGCGAGGTCTGCGCCGGCAAGCGCTTCAAGAAGGAAGTGCTGGAGGTGAAGCTCGGTGGCAGCTCCATCCACGACGTGCTCGAATGGACCGTGGATCAGGCGCTGCGGCGGTTTCACCGCCAGCCGCGGCTGGCCCGCGCCCTGTGGCACCTGCAACAGGTCGGGCTCGGCTACCTGCGGCTCGGCCAGCCGGCGACGACGCTCTCGGGCGGCGAGGCGCAACGCTTGAAGATCGCCCGCGAGCTGGCGCTCGCGGGCGGGAAAGCCCGCGCAGGACGCAAGCTCTACATCCTCGACGAGCCGACGACCGGCTTACACCTCGACGACGTCCGGACGCTGTGCCGCGTGCTCGACCGCCTCGTCGACGCCGGCCACACCGTACTCGTGATCGAGCACCATCTCGACGTCGTCAAGCGGGCCGACTGGGTGATCGAAATGGGACCGGGCGCCGGCGACGCAGGCGGGCGCGTGGTCGCGCAGGGAACCCCCGAGGACATCGCTCGCAGCGCCGACTCTCCCACAGGACGCTATCTCAGGGACGTCGCGTGACCTTCCGGTGGGCGCGATGACGCGGCGGCAGGCGGACCTCGCATTGCTGCTCGCGACCGCGCTGTGGGGCACGAGCTTCGTGGCAGTGAAGAGCGCGCTCGCGGACGCGACACCGTTCGCGTTCCTGACGGTGCGCTTCGGCGTCGCCGCCCTCGCGCTCGCCCCGGGAACCCGGTTCCGCCCGCGCCCCGCCGGCCGAGAGCTCTGGGGCGGCGTCTTGCTCGGCGCCCTCGTCGCCGTCGGGTTCATCGCGCAGACCGCGGGACTCGTAACCACGACTCCCTCGCGCTCGGCGTTCATCGTCGCCGTGTCGTCGGTGCTCGCGCCGGTGATCGCCCTGAGCCTGCTGGGAGAGCGGCCCCGTTGGCTCACCGCCGCGGCCCTCGGCCTTGCCACCCTGGGTATCTATTTGCTCACCGCGCCGGACGCCGGTGGCTTGAATCGGGGGGATCTCCTGACGCTGATCTGCGCCGTCTGCTTCGGCGGCCAGATCGTGGCGGTCACCGAGCTTGCACGGCGCTATGACCCGCGGCGCCTCGTGTTCATACAGATCGCCGCGACGGCCGTCGTCGCCGCGCTCGCGACCGCCCTGTTCGAGCGGCCCCACATCCACTGGACGCCGCGCTTCACCGGCGCGCTCCTCTACACGATCCTGTTCGCGAGCACCGTCTGTTTTCTGCTGCAGATGCGGGCCCAGCGGGAGATGTCGAGCGCGCGC
>DASQAM010000145.1:0-1678 GCA_035635735.1 Gemmatimonadales bacterium
CAACGTGGTGATCCCCGACTCTTACATCCACCAGTGGGGTGCAGACACCTTCCGGATGTACCTCATGTTCCTCGGGCCCTTCCAGGAAGGCGGCGACTTCCGGGAGACCGGCATCGTGGGGATTCGGCGCTTTCTCGACAAAGTATGGTCTTCAGCGCACGAGGCCGCGGGACTGACCCCAGGCGCAAGCCCGGGGTTGCCCTCGGAGGTCGCCCGCAAGCTGCACCAGACGATCCAGAAAGTCACCGCCGACACCGAAGGCCTCGACTACAACACGGCGATCGCGGCGATGATGGAGTACGTGAACGCCTTGCGGGATGCGGGATGCGCGAACCGGGATGCGGTCGAGCCCCTGCTCGTGATGCTGGCGCCCTACGCGCCACACCTAGCCGAGGAGTTGTGGTCGTTGCTGGGACACGCGCGGTCGATCTTCACGGCGACGTGGCCCGCGTTTGACGAGCGGCTCGCTGCGACGGGAGATGTGGAAGTGGTGGTGCAGGTAAACGGGAAGGTGCGCGGGCGGGTGACGGTGAGTCGTGGGGCGAGCGAGGCGGAGGTCGTCGCGCGGGCGCTCCAGGACGAGTCGGTGCGGAAGTTCGTGGACGGGAAGCCGGTTCGGAAGACGGTCTACGTACAGGATCGCCTGCTGAATTTCGTCGTCTAGAAGATCTTTGCGACCACATCTCCGACCACGTAGCCGATCCCTGCGACACCCAGCCCCACCGCGAACATGTCGATCCCACTCCGGAGCACGCCCCGCCCGGTGAAAACGCTGCGTGCCCCGCCGACCGCGAAGTGGGAGCACATCGCAATCGTGAAGGCGGTCCAGGCGGCCGTGTGCCCGCTGAACACGAGGAACGGCGCCACGGGGATGAACGCGCCGATCGCCGTCGACGCGCCGGTCAGCCACCCCTCCTTGAACGGCGTCGCGTGAGCTTCACCGATTTTCAGCTCTTCGCGCACCTGCTCATCGAGGGCGCGCTGCGAGTCGCGCATCACTTCGGCCGCCATCTTGCGCGCGATGCGGGGCTCGATGCCCTTCGTTTGATACACGAGCGCGAGCTCTTCCTCCTCTACCTCGGGCATGATCCGGATCTCTTCCTTCTCCATCGCGATCTCGTGGTCGTACACCTCCTGCTCGCTCTTCGCCGCCAGGTAGCCCGAGGCGCCCATGGACAGCGCGTCGGCGAACATCCCCGCGATCCCCGAGACCAACACGATGTGCGGCGCGACTTCGGCGCCGATCACGCCCGCTACCAGCCCGAAATTCGCCGTCAGGCCGTCGTTGAAGCCGTAGACCACGTTGCGCAGGAAGCCCCCCGACCCCGTCTTGTGCCAGGGCTCCGCAGCCCGACCGGCGAGACCCGCCAGCGTCTCGGCATGCGCAGCCGACTCCTTGGCGAGTTTGAGCGACACCTCCCGAGCGTCGTCGAAGCTGACCTCCTTGTGGAGGTCCATGTACCCTTTCACCTCCTGCCCCTCCTCGCGTAGCAGCAAGGGCAGCAGGTAGTTGGACCCGAAGCGGCGCCCGAACCACGCCCTGAGACGCGCGTTGAAGGAAGGGCGCGGCCGGCCGACGCGGTGGCCGTGGTCGGCGAGGAGCTGGTCCCACATCTGAACGTGGCGCTCCTCCACGCCAGCGAGCTTGATGTAGACATCCTTGCGCTTCGTGTCCGGC
>DASQAM010000146.1:0-15081 GCA_035635735.1 Gemmatimonadales bacterium
CCCTGCCTGCGGGCCGCCCAGCAGCTTGTCGCCGGACAAGGCAACGGCGTCCACGCCGCTCGCGAGGGCCTCGGCCACCGTGGGCTCGCCCGCGAGGCCCCAGGGCGAGAGGTCCATCAGGAGCCCGCTGCCCAGGTCGTACAGGCCCGTGGCACCGTGCGCACGTGCGACGCCTGCGATCTCCTGCGCGGAGACCTCGGCGGTGAAGCCCGTAACCTGAAAATTGGAACGGTGGACCTTGAGTAAGAGCTTGATGCGGTCGCTCACCGCTCCTTCATAGTCTCTCAGGTGCGTGCGGTTCGTGGTTCCCACCTCGACCAGTGTGGCACCCGAGCGGGCCATGATATCCGGGATCCGGAACGCGCCGCCGATCTCGACCAGCTCACCCCGCGACACGACGGCTTCACCGTTGCGGGCCAGCGCCGACAGGGCGACGAGCAGGGCGCCCGCCGCGTTGTTCACGACGATGGCGTCTTCGGCGCCGGTCAATTCGACGAGAAGGTCACGGCAGAGCGCGTGGCGTGAGCCACGCGTCCCCTGGGCCAGATCGTACTCGAGATTCGAATATCCCACGGCGATGCGGGCCATCGCGTCGCGGGCGACGCGCGCGAGCGGCGCCCGGCCGAGATTGGTGTGCAGCACGACGCCGGTCGCGTTGATCACCGGCAGGAGTGACGGGGCCGCGAGGCGCTGCACCCGCGCGCGGACGGCCGCACCCCAGCCCTCGGAGGGCGCGGCGCCGCCGTTGGCGCGCGCGTGCTCGATCGTGTCTCGCACGGCGCGCACCACCAGGCCCCGCGGATGGGCGGTGACGAGCGCCGCGACGTCGGGCTCGGCGAGCACGGCGTCCACCGCGGGCAGCCCGCGCCGGGGGTCACGGGGGTTGGTCACGGCCGCTTGGCCTTGGTGGTGTCGCGCGGCGCGGGTTTCGGCACGGGAATCTCGACGACCCCGAGGCCGTCCGTGGCGACGCCGCTCAAGTTGATCGCCCCGCGCACACGCACCAGGTACTTGGCTCCCGGTGTGAGCAGCTGCGCGGTCTGGACGACGAGCCGGTCGTAGGGCACGGGGCGCTGCGCCAGGAGCTTGCGCACGCGGGCAGTGTCGACGCGGGCGGCGGATGTGTCCCGACGCGCGCCGGGGGCCCCGGCGACGGCGGGTGCCCGCGGGGCTGCCGGAGCCGGGGTCCCCCGGCGCGCCGTCGTATCTCTGCGCGCCGTCGTGTCCTTGCGCGCCGTCGTGTCCTGCAGCCGCTTGAGCGAATCGGCCACCGCTCGCGCCCGCGCCTGCAGCGAATCGAACTGGGCCGGCCGGTACAGCGCCCGCACGCGGACCGGTGTGGTGTCGGGGAGCGCGAACACGCGCACGGCGGCCGTGTCCGGCGGGCGCGCCGGATCGAGCGGAGACGAGAAGTTGATCCGGAGGGTGAACGAGTCCACCGGCTCGATGGTGCGGATCCGCGGGCCGACGGTGTCGTGCACGAACGCCCACAGCACGGCACTCGCCGTCGAGTCCACCGTGACCGAGACGGTGTCGAACGGCTCGCGCCGGTCCTGGCGACGGTTGTTGTTCTGGTCCTGAATGGCCCACACGCGATACCGCCCCGGAGGGATTCCCTGCAGCCGGAAGTTTCCGGCGGAGTCCGTCAGCGTGACGTACGCGGCGGTGTCGGGGAGCGGGGCGGCCCGGATCACCGCCTGGGTCAGCAACCGCTGGTCGACCCACAACAGCGCGGTACCGCTGAGCGCGGCCGTGGGAATGGGGCCGCCCGTCGAAAACACGATGGTGGCTCCGGTTTTCGTCACGTTGCGCCGCAGGTCCGCGATGCCGGGCAGCACCTCGAGGTGGTACACCCGGTCCGGCTTCCATCCCTCTTCGGGCCGGACGTGAATCGCGCTCCGGTGCCAGGAGACGTTGACGTCGCCCCCCACCGGCGACAACACGATCTTCTGCGCCAGGCCGGTGATCGCGCCCGTCCCTCCGCCGGAGCTCCCAGGCGCCTCGTCGATCACCTCGTCGAACTGAACGACGGCCTTCCCTCGGAACCCGGGCACGACCGTCCCCGACTCCGGGGTGGTGCGCAGGATCGCGGCCGGCGTGGTGCGGGGCGGGCCGCCAGGCGGCGCGCCCTGGTTCGCGCAGCCGAACGCCAGAGCGCTTAGGAGCAGCCCAGCGACTTGAGCTTGTCCGCCAGCACCTGCCGCTGGTCGTGCCACGCCCGCTCCTTCTCGCGCTCCTTGGCGACCACCTCGGCGGGCGCCCGCGCGACGAACTGCTGGTTGGTGAGCTTGGCGGCGAGCCCCGCCAGCTGTTGCTCCAGCCGGGTCAGCTCGCCCGACAGGCGCCGACACTCCTGCTGTACGTCGATCGCTCCTTCCAGCGCGACGTACACTTCGCTGCCATCGCCGAAGACGGCATAGGCTCCGACACGTTTCGACCCGCCGTCGAACGAAAGCTCCTCGAGCTGCGCGAGGCGCCGGATCGTTTCGCTCTCCGCTTCGAACACTTTCCGATTGTCGCGCCCGCGCGTCGTGATGCTGGCTTGGAGACGTGACTTCGGTGGCACTTTGTACTCCGCGCGGATGCTGCGGATCTCCTCAACGACCTGCTTGACGCGCAGGAACTGTAGATCGAGTTCCGAGTCGACCAGGTCCGGTCTGAACGACGGCCACGCGGAGGCAGCGAGCAGCTCGTCCGTCTTTCGACCCGGAAGCTTCTGCCACAGCTCTTCGGTAATGAATGGGACCACGGGGTGCAGCAGCCGCAGTGCCGTATCAAAACAGTAAGCGAGGACCGCGTGAGCAGCGGCGGCGTCGCCCGAAGCAGCGGGCGCCCGCTGGCCTGCTGCGGAGGGCGACGCCGCCGCTGCGAGGCGTGGCTTGACGGCCTCCACGTACCAGTCCGCGAGGTCGCCCCATACGAACTCGTAGCACCGCTTGGCGGCGTCATCGAGCCTAAACTGCTCGAGGGATGCCGTCACCGCAGCGACGGCGTCGTTGGCACGCGTCAGGATCCAGCGATCGGCGAGCTGCAGCTGTTTCTGGTCGAGCGCCTCGAGCGACTCCAGTCGTTCCGGCAGCTGCGCCAGGATGAAGCGCCCGATGTTCCAGAGCTTGTTCGCGAAGTTCCGGCCCGGCGCGAAGGTCGTCTCGAGGTCGTTGGGATCGAGAATCAGGTCGGACCCGAGCGACACGCCGGCGATGGTCGTCCAGCGCAGCGCGTCCGCGCCGAACTTCTGGACCACGTCGAGCGGGTCGATTCCGTTACCCAGCGACTTCGACATTTTGCGATGCTGGGTGTCGCGCACGATGCCGTGGAGGTACACGGTCTGGAACGGCCTGTCGTCCATGAAGTGGTAGCCCGCCATGATCATCCGGGCGACCCAGAAGAACAGGATGTCCGAGCCGCTGACGAGCGTATGGCCGGGATAGAAGCGCTTCACGTCGGACGTCCGGTCGGGCCAGCCGAGCGTCGCGAAGGGCCACAGCCAGGACGAGAACCAGGTGTCGAGTACGTCGGGATCCTGCTCGACCGGGCCGCCGCATTTGGGGCAGGCCTTCGGGTCCTCCCGGTCCGCCCAGTGGTGGGCGCACTTGCTGCAGGTGAACACCGGGATGCGGTGACCCCACCACAGCTGCCGCGAGATGTTCCAGTCCCTGATGTTCTCCATCCAATGCTCGTACGTCGCGCCCCACCGCTCGGGGACGAGACGAATGGCCCCGCTGCGGTACGCTTCGAGCGCCGGCTCCGCGAGCGGCTTCATTTTCACGAACCACTGATCGGACAGGCGCGGCTCCACCACCGAGTCGCAGCGATAGCAGTGACGCACCGCGTGCCGGTGCGGCTCGACCTTCTCGAGCAGGCCGCGTTCCTTGAGCAGGTCCACGACCTTTTCGCGCGCGACGAAGCGGTCGAGCTCGGCGAGCGTCTTGGGTACGCGCGTCGGATGGTCCATCCGGCCGTCCTCGGTCATCACGAGCGGCATCTCCAGCTTGTGCCGCAGGCCGATCTCGAAGTCCGTCGCGTCGTGCGCCGGGGTCACCTTCACGAAGCCCGTCCCGAACCCGGGCTCGACTGCGTCATCGGCGATGATCGGCACCGGCAGGTCGATGATCGGCAGCCGGGCGACCTTGCCCACGAAGGCGCGGTGGCGCGTGTCGATGGGATTCACGGCCACCGCCGTGTCGCCTAACAGCGTTTCGGGGCGCGTGGTGGCCACGGTGACGTAAGGCGCGGGGCCGCCCACCACGGGATAGCGGATGTAGTACAGCTTGCCGTCGATATCCCGGGATTCGGCCTCCTCGTCCGACAAGGCCGTGAGGCAGCGCGGGCACCAGTGGATTACCCGATGGCCCCGGTAAATGAGCCCTTCCTCCCACAGCGTCACGAACACCTCCCGCACCGCCCGCGAGTAGGCGGGGTCGAAGGTGAATCGCGTCCTGGTCCAATCACAGGACGCTCCGATCACCTTGAGCTGTTCGAGAATCGTGGGGCCGGTCTCCTTCACGAAGGCCCACACCCGCGCGACGAATGCCTCGCGACCGAGGTCGAAGCGGGTCTTCCCCTCTTTCGCGATGAGGCGCTCCACCACGTTTTGCGTGGCGATGCCGGCGTGGTCGGTGCCGGGGAGCCACAACGCCTCCCGGCCGCGCATCCGCTCGAACCGGATCAGCACGTCCTGCGTCACGTTGTTCAGCCCCTGGCCCATGTGCAGCACCGCCGTGACGTTGGGCGGCGGGATCACGATCACGTAGGGAGGCTTGGGCGACTCGGCCCGGGCCGTGAACACGCCGCGCTCGAGCCAGCGCCGGTACAACGGGCGCTCCACGGCGTGTGGGTCGTATTGGGGGGAAAGGTCGAAGCGCGTGATCATTCCTTATAATAGACAGGACGGAGGAGGTTAGAGGAGGCCAACCTCCACCAACCTTCCTTTATGTGCTAAAATACGGTGCGCATGCCCGACGAATCGCCGGTGCTCCCGCCCAGCCGCATGGTGCGTTGGCTTGCCATCGCCGCGGTGATCGCGTTTACCGTCGCGCTTTATTTCCGTGACGGGCGCCAAGTGCCGCCCCTGACGGGCGCTCCCGGCACGACCGGTCAGCCGGCTAACTAACCCGATGCCTCCCGAAATCCGTGTCACGCTCCCCGACGGGAGCGAGAAACGTGTCCCCGCCGGCTCCACCGGCGCCGACCTCGCGAAGGCGGTCGGGCCGGGGCTCGCGAAGGCGGCCCTCGCGGTGCGCGTGAACGGCCAGGTGTGGGACCTGGCGCGCCCGCTGCCCGACGGAGCGCAGGTCACGATCCTCACGGACAAGGACCCGCAAGCGCTCGAGGTGCTGCGCCACTCCTCGGCCCACGTGCTGGCGACGGCCGTGCGGCAGCTGTTCCCCCAGGCGCAGATCGGATTCGGTCCCCCGATCGAGGACGGGTTCTACTACGACTTCGAGGTGCAGCGGCCCTTCGGGCCGGAGGATTTGGAGGCGATTGAAAAGAGGATGGTGGAGGTTGTGAAGGCGGATTACCCGTTCGTGCGCGAGGAGGTGGATCGCGCGGAAGCCAAGCGTCGCTTCAAGGATGACCCGCTCAAGCTCGAGCGCATCGAGGACCTCGGTCCCGACGAGGTGATCTCCGTGTACACCGACGGTCCGTTCGTGGACCTGTGTCGCGGACCCCACGTGCCGAGCACCGGGCGAATCAAGCACTTCAAGCTGCTGCACGCCGCCGGCGCCTACTGGCGTGGCGACGAGCGCCGCCAGATGCTGCAGCGCATCTACGGCACCGCCTGGTTCACCAAGGACGACCTCGAGGGGTACCTGCGGCGCCTCGAGGAGGCCAAGAAGCGCGACCACCGGGTGCTGGGGAAGCAGCTCGATCTATTCTCGATTCAGGAGGACGTGGGCCCGGGGCTAGTGTTCTGGCACCCGAAGGGCGCGATGATCCAGCACCAGCTGCGACGCTTCATTGAGGACACGATCCTGGAGCGCGGCTATTCGCTGGTCTACACGCCCACCGTGACGCGCGAGGAGTTGTTCCTGCGCTCGGGGCACCTCCCGCTGTACGCGGCGAACCAGTTCCCGCCCATGGCCGCAGGGGAGGGAGAGGCGGAATCGGTGCGCTATCGGGTGAAGCCGATGAATTGCCCGATGCACATCCTCATCTACGCCTCGCAGCAGCGCAGTTACCGCGAGCTGCCGGTCCGGCTCGCCGAGATCGCCAACGTGTACCGCAACGAGCGCTCGGGGACGCTGCATGGGATGCTGCGCGTGCGCGGGCTCACGATGGACGACGCCCACATCTTCCTGCGCGAGGACCAGATCGAGCAGGAGATTTTCCAGCTCCTCGATATTGTGGAGCTGGTCTTCGGGAAGACCTTCGGGCTCTCCTACCGGCTCGACCTGGCAACGCGCCCCGACAAGAAGCTGGGCACGGACGCGACTTGGGACCAGGCGGAGCGTGCGCTCGAGCAGGCGCTCAAGCACCGCGGCGCCACATACCGCATCGACCAAGGCGGGGGGGCGTTCTACGGACCGAAGATCGACATCAAGTTCAACGACGCCATCGGCCGCGAGTGGCAGGGCGCCACCATCCAGCTGGATTTCGAGCAGCCCGAGCGATTCGGGCTCGAGTACACGGGCGAGGACAACCGGCCACACCGCCCGGTCATGATCCACCGCGCCATCTTCGGCACGCTGGAGCGGTTCGTCGGGTTCCTGATCGAGCACTTCGCGGGGGCATTTCCGCTCTGGCTCGCCCCCGAGCAGGTGCGCATCTTGCCCATTTCGGACGCGCAGGCGCCTGCTGCGCGCGTGCTACACGAGCGCTTGCGCGCGGCGGGCATTCGCTCGCATTTCGACGAGCGCAACGAGACCCTCAACTACCGGATCCGGGACGGTGAGCTGCAGAAGGTCCCGTACATGGCGGTGGTGGGGCAGCGCGAGGCCGAGGCGGGCTCGGTCGCGGTGCGGGGACGGGGGGCGGGGAACAAGCAGACGGTACTGCCCGTCGCTGATTTCGTGGCGAAGTTGCAGGACGAGGTTCGCACCCGCTCACTGACACCGTTAGTTTGAGTGTAATCCCCAGGGCTTGATCCCCGGACTTGATCCCCGGGCTTGCGCCCGGGGTCAGTGAACCCCAGACGAGATTAACTAACCCCGGACGCAAGTCCGGGGTGGATCGAAAGACAGAATGTCCGACAGCACAACCCCCGTGATTCTGAGCGCCGTCCGTACACCGATCGGCAAGTACTTGGGCGGCCTGTCGCCGCTGCCGGCGCCGCGCCTCGGCGCGCTGGTGATCCGCGAGGCCGTGCGGCGCGCCGGGATCGAGGACGGCGCGGTCGAAGAAGTGATCATGGGGAACGTGCTCCAGGGCGGCGTGGGCCAGGCGCCGGGCCGGCAGGCGGCGATCCACGCCGGCCTCCCGGGGACGATCCCCGCGCTCACCATCAACAAGGTGTGCGGGTCGGGGCTCAAAGCCGTGATGCTCGCCGCCCAGGCGATCCGGGCGGGCGACGAGCAATGCATCGTGGCGGGCGGCATGGAATCGATGTCCAACGCGCCGCACTACGTCTACGGGATGCGCGGCGGCATCAAGGCGGGCAACAGCCAGCTCGTGGACTGCATGATCCACGACGGGCTGTGGGACTCGTTCTCGAACACCCACATGGGTAACCTCGCCGAGTACACCGCCAAGAAGGCCGGCGTGTCGCGCGAGGACCAGGACCGCTTCGCGCTCGCGAGCCACCAGAAGGCCGTGGCGGCGATGGACGCGTGCCGCTTCAAGGCAGAGACGGTCCCCGTCGAGGTTCCCGGAAAAAAAGGGCCGACGGTGATCGAGAAGGACGAGGGTCCTCGTAAGGACAGCTCGCTCGAGGCGCTCGCTGCCCTCAAGCCGTCGTTCGAGAAGGACGGGACGGTGACGCCGGGGAACGCACCGGGCCTGAACGACGGCGCCAGTGCGCTGGTCGTTACGTCGCTGGCGTTCGCGAAGGCGCACGGCGTGAAGCCGCTGGCCCGCGTTACCGCGTACGCGAGCGCTGGCGGCGAGCCCAGGGATTTGTTCTTCGCGCCGATCGCGGCCGTCAAGAACCTCATGGCAAAAGTGAAGACGACGATTGGCGATTACGAACTGATCGAGGCCAACGAGGCGATGGCCGTCCAGGCGATTGCCGACGGGCGCGCCCTCGGCTGGGACTGGGACCGCGTGAACGTGAACGGGGGTGCCATCGCCCTCGGGCACCCGATCGGCGCGTCCGGCGCGCGGATCCTCACGACGCTCTTGTTCGCCTTGAAGGACCGGAAGCAAACGACCGGCCTCGCGACCCTGTGTCTCGGGGGCGGCAACGCCGTGGCCCTCAGCGTGGAGATGCTCTGATGCAGGCTCAGACTGCCGTCGTGTCCGCTCCCTCGCTCGCCGGTCGGCGCGCGCTCGCCGTGCTGCTCGGCGCCGCCCTCGTCGCGATCGCGGCCCAGGTCGCGATCCCGCTGCCGGGCACTCCGGTGCCCATGACGCTGCAGCCGTTGGCCGTGCTGCTCGTGGGCGCGCTGTTGGGACCGAGTCTCGGCGCGGGCTCGATGATCCTGTACCTCGCCCTCGGCGCGGCGGGGTTGCCCGTGTTCACGCCCTACGGGCTCCCCGGCCTGGCCCGGCTGGTGGGACCGACCGGCGGCTACCTGCTCGCGTATCCCGTGGCCGCCTTCGCGGTGGGCAAGATTGCGGGCGATGGACGGCGCGTCGCGCGACTCGCGCTCGCCGCGGCCGCGGGGCTGGTTCTCATCCACTTGGGCGGGCTCGCGCAGCTCGCGATCCTGACCGGCAGCGGCTCCGGTGCGGTCCGGCTCGGCACGCTGCCGTTCCTGGCCGGCGACCTGGCGAAACTGGTCATCGCGGTGCTGGTGCTGCGGCCCACCCTGCGTCCCGTGCGCGCGCGCCTGTGAGGGCGCGCGTTTCGTTTGCGGCATGAGCCGGGTCGCGGTGGTGGGCGCCGGCACGATGGGGAACGGCATCGCGCACGTGTTCGCCCAGCACGGCTGGGACACCACGCTGATCGACGTCGCGCCCGGCTTGCTCGAGCGGGTGCTCGCCGTCATCAGGACGAATCTCGAGCGGCAGGTGAAGAAAGGATCGGTCACCGCGGAGCAGCGCGACGCGGCGCTGGCGCGGATCCGGACCTCGATGAGCCTCGACTCGGTGGCGGATGCCCAGCTGGTGGTCGAGGCGGCGACCGAACAGCCCGACGTCAAATTCAAGATCTTCCGCGACATTGATCGGCTGGCGCCACCCGCCGCGATCCTCGCGAGCAATACCTCCTCCATCTCCATCACCGCCATCGCCGCCCAGACTAAGCGCCCCGGGCAGGTCATCGGGATGCATTTCATGAACCCGGTTCCCGTCATGCCGCTCGTCGAAGTGATTCGCGGGCTCGAGACCGCCGACAAGACCGTTGCCGACGTCGTCGAGGTGGCGAAGGCGTTGGGCAAGACGCCGGTCGAGGTGAACGACGCGCCCGGGTTCGTGTCGAACCGCGTGCTCATGCCGATGATCAACGAGGCGATGTTCTGCGTGATGGAAGGCGTCGCCACGCCGGAAGCGATCGACACGGTCATGAAGCTAGGTATGAACCATCCCGTCGGGCCGTTGGCGCTCGCCGACATGATCGGGCTCGACGTGTGTCTCGCGATCCTCGAAGTGCTGCACCGCGACCTAGGGGACGACAAGTACCGGGCGGCGCCGCTGCTCCGGCAGCTGGTAGCGGCCGGGCGCCTGGGGCGGAAGAGCGGGCGCGGTTTCTATGTCTACCGCGATTGAGCTGCCGGGCCTTTCCGAAACGCAGCGTCAGATCGTCGAGCTGGCGCGCGAATTCGCGCGCACTAAGATCGAGCCGTTCGCGGCGGAATGGGACCGACGGGCGCACTTCGCCCGCGAGGTGATCGACGAGCTTGGCCGGCTCGGGTTCCTCGGCATGTGTGCGCCGGAGGAGTACGACGGGATGGGGCTCGACACCGTCACCTACCTGCTTGCGCTCGAGGAGATCGCCGCCGCGGACGCGAGCGTCGCGGTGTCGCTCTCGATCCACAACGCCATTCCCACGACGATGCTGGTGCGCCATGGGAGCCCCGCGCAAAAGGAACGCTGGCTCAAGGCGATGGCGCGCGGCGAGCTGTTGGCCGGGTTCGCGCTGTCCGAGCCCGAGTCCGGCTCCGATGCGGCGTCGCTGACCACGCGCGCCGTGCGGGACGGCACGAGCTGGGTGCTGTCGGGCGCGAAAGCCTGGGCCACGAACGGCGGCACGGCGGATCTCATGATGGTGATGGCCCGCTCGGGACGCGGGATCGGCGCGTTTATTGTGCCCACCGACGCCGCCGGTTATCGTCCGGGGAAGCCGGAGGATAAGATGGGCCTCCGGGCCTCGAACACCGTCGCGCTCACGCTCGAGGACGTGCGGCTCCCGGCCGACCACCTCCTGGGCGAGGAGGGCGAAGGGTTCGGGTACGCGATGGAAGGCCTCGACGCCGGTCGCTTGGGCATCGCGGTGCAGGCGGTCGGGATCGCGCGCCGGGCGCTCGAGCACTCACTCGCCTACTGCGCCGAGCGCCGGCAGTTCGGCCGACCGCTGCGGGAGTTCCAGGCGGTGCAGTTCAAGCTCGCGGACATGGCGACCCGGATCGAAGCGGCCCGCGCGCTGGCTCACGCCGCCGCGACGCGCCGCGACCGGGGCGAGGACACGACCATGCAGGCGAGCATGGCCAAGCTGTTCGCCTCCGAGACCGCGATGTGGGTGACGACCCAGGCCGTCCAGCTGTTCGGCGGCTACGGCTACATGCGCGATTTTCCGGTGGAGAAGCTGTTCCGGGACGCCAAGGTGACGGAGATCTATGAAGGCACCAGCGAAATCCAGCGGATCATCGTCGCCCGCGGTCTCTACCCGCGCGCCTAGCGCTGCTCCTGACGCCGGGCGCAAGCCCGGGGAACACGGGGGGCTCGAGCTCTTTTCCCTCCTCGCCGAGCACGAGCACGAGCAGGTCAGCGTCTATTACGATCCATCGACCGGCTATCGCGGCATCATCGCGATTCATTCCACGGTGCTCGGGCCGGCGTTGGGCGGCACGCGCTTCTGGAACTACCAGAGCGATCGCGACGCCCTGATCGACGCTCTCCGGCTGGCGCGCGGCATGACCTACAAGGCCGCGGTGGCGGGGCTCAACCTGGGCGGCGGGAAAAGCGTCATCATCGGCGACAACCGCACTCCACGCCGCGAAGCGCTGTTCCGGGCGCACGGGCGGCATGTCGAATCGCTCAAGGGGCGCTACATCACCGCCGAAGATGTCGGGACCAGCACCAGCGACATGGAATACATCAAGGCCGAGACCAACCACGTCACGGGCCTGATCGGTCGCTCGGGCGACCCCTCTCCCGTCACCGCGTACGGTGTGTATCGAGGCGTGAAGGCTTGCGCGCGCTACCGCTACGGCTCCGACAGCCTGGCCGGGAAGTCGGTCGCTTTGCAAGGATGCGGCTCCGTAGGCTATCATCTGGCGAAGCTGCTCTTCGCCGAGGGGGCGGTCATCACCTGCACCGACATCGATCCGCAGCGCGTGAAGCGCGTGGTGGAGGAGTGCGGCGCCAACGCGGTCGTGCCCGAGGCGATCTACGACGCGCGGGCCACCATCTTCGCCCCCTGCGCGCTCGGCGCCGTGATCAACGACGACACCCTGCAGCGGCTGCAGGTCGAGATCGTAGCGGGTGCGGCGAACAACCAGCTCGCCGAGGACCGGCACGGCGACGAGCTCGAGCGGCGGGGCATCACCTACGCCCCCGACTACGTGATCAACGGCGGCGGGCTGATCAACGTGAACGCCGAGCTGCACGGCTGGGCGCCGGAGCGCGCCCGCTCGAAGGCGGGGGAGATCTACGACACCCTGCTGCGTGTGTTCGAGATCGCGCGCGAGGAAGGCGTTCCCACCTACCGAGCGGCGGACCGGTTGGCGGAGCAGCGGATTGCCGCGATCGCCAGGGTGCGGCGGAACTATGTCTGAGAAGATCTACGTGGGCGCGGACCACGCGGGCTTCCAGCTGAAGCAAAAGCTGGTGGACGAGCTCAAGCGGCTGGGCTACGAGCCGGTGGACGTGGGACCCAAGGCGATGGACCCGGCGGACGACTATCCCGACTACGGCCGCCCCGTCGCGCAGGCGGTGAGCAAGGGCACGGTGAAGCGTGGCGTGCTGACCTGCGGGACGGGGCTCGGCATGGCGTACGTGGCCAACCGGTTTCCGCGCGTGCGCGCGGCCGTGGCGTGGACCCCGGAGATCGCGGAGCTGGCCCGCAAGCACAACGACGCGAACGTGCTCGTGTTGCCGTCGCGGTTTGTGAGCGACGAGGAAGGGATGGAGATTTTGCACAAGTGGCTCGACACCGCGTTCGAAGGCGGGCGCCACGAGCGGCGCGTCGCGAAGATCGACGCATGATCGATCGGCGCACGCCGCTCGCCAAGGCGGACCCGACCGTGTTCCAGCTGATCCGCCGGGAGGTGGAGCGGCAGGAGCACGGGCTGGAGCTGATCGCGAGCGAGAACTTCGTGTCGGTGGCGGTGCTCGAGGCGATGGGCACCGCGCTCACGAACAAGTACGCCGAAGGGCTGCCGAAGAAACGGTATTACGGCGGCTGCGAGGTCGTGGACGAGGTCGAGCAGCTCGCCATTGATCGGGCCAAGGCGCTGTTCAAGGCGGAGCACGTGAACGTCCAGCCGCACGCCGGGGCGCAGGCGAACATGGCGGCGTACCTCGCGGTGGCGAAGCCGGGCGACACACTGCTCGGGCTGGCGCTGCAGCACGGCGGCCACTTGACCCACGGCGCGCCGGTGAACTTCTCGGGGACGCTGTTCCGCGCGACTCATTACGGCGTACGCGAGGACACGGGCCGCATCGACTATGATCAGGTGCGCGAGGTCGCGCGCCGCGAGCGTCCCCGCATCGTGATCGGCGGCAGCAGCGCCTACGCGCGCATCATCGATTTCGCGGTGCTCAAGAGCATCGCCGACGAGGTCGGCGCGATCTTCATCGTGGACATGGCGCACATCGCCGGACTCGTGGCCGCGGGGATCCACCCCTCGCCCGTGCCACACGCGCACATCGTCACGACGACCACGCACAAGACCCTGCGCGGTCCGCGCGGCGGATTGATCCTCTGCCAGGAAGTGTTCGCGAAGGACGTCGACAAGCAGGTGTTCCCGGGCATTCAGGGCGGCCCGCTCGAGCACGTGATCGCGGCGAAGGCGGTGGCGTTGGGAGAGGCGCTCACCCCGGAGTTCAAGGCGTACGCTGTGCAGGTGGTGCGGAACGCGCAGGCCCTGGCCGCGGCGCTCGTCGAGCGGGGTTATGCCATCGTGTCGGGGGGGACGGACACCCATCTGATGCTGGTGGACCTGCGCTCCAAGCACGTGACCGGCAAAGAGGCCCAGGAGCTGCTCGACCGTGCCGGCATTACCGTGAATAAGAACACGATTCCCGGCGATCCCCAGAAAGCGTTCGTCACGAGCGGCGTGCGCATCGGCACCCCGGCCGTGACCACGCGTGGTTTCACCGAGGCTGAGATGCTCAAAATGGCGGAGTTCATCGACACCGTGCTCACGAAAAAAGACGACGCGACCATCGCGCGCGTGAAGGCCGAAGTCCGCGAGCTGGCCGCGCAGTTCCCGCTGTACGCGCCGCCCCCCCCGGTGCACGCAGCGGTCGCGGAGGTGCCCCATGCCCGATAGCGGCGCGTCCTCCGGCCGACCCGGCCGCGGCTCGGGCTCCTTCACCGTGCATCCGGCGGAGGAGCTCGAGGTCTACTTCAATGAAGTCGCCCACGGCCGCCCGGTGGGCTTCGTCGCCTCGTCCAAGTGGAAGCCGCCGACGGACATTTACGAGACCGACGATGCGCTGGTGGTCTACATGGACATCGCCGGGATGCGCTCGGAGGACTTCACGGTCGAGTACGTCGAGGGCGTCCTGACGATCGCGGGCGAGCGCACCGCCCGGCGCCAGGAAGGGAAGCCCCACTTTCACGCGATGGAGGTGCAGGTCGGTCCGTTCGAGCGTCGCTTCCGCCTCCCCGTGCCGGTCGATCCCGAGAGCATTCGGGCGACCTACGAGCAGGGCTTCCTCGAAGTCCGGCTGGCGAAGCTCCCGACCCGACTGTCGGGTCCACAATCGGTGCGGGTACAGTAAGTGGATCGCCTGCCCGTCCTGCCGCTCGGCCGGATCGTCGTCTACCCGCACGTCGTGCTGCCCATGGCGCTCACCGATCCGCACGCCGTCCAGCTGATCGACGAGGTGGTGCAGGGGAACAAGCGCCTGCTGCTCGGCGTGGTGCGGCCGCTGGGCGGCACCGAGCCGCCAGAGGGCGCCGTGATGCACGCCCGGGCCGACGAGCTGTACGAGGTGGGCACGCTCGGCACCGTAGTGCGCATGCTCAAACTGGGCGACGGCTCGGTGCGCGTCATGGTGCAGGGGCTCGAGCGCGCGCGGCTCGTCGAGGTGATCCCCGCCGAGCATTGGCTGGTGGCGGGCTACGAGCCGCTCCCCAACACGGTGCTGGAGGACGCGCGCACAGAAGCCCTGAAGCGCACGGTGCACGCCCAGTTCTCCCGGGTAATCGACATCGCCCCCTACCTGGGGGAGGAGCTGCACGAGGTCCTCGTCGGCATCAGCGACGCCGGCAAGCTGGCCGACTTCGTGGCCGCGAACCTGGACCTGGCCCTCCCGGCCAAGGCCGAGCTGCTGGCGATCGACGACGTGACCCGCCGCCTCGAGCGGCTCGCCGAGCTGCTCGGCCAGGAGCTGCAGGTGCTCGAAGTCGGCAGTCAGATCCAGGAGAAGGTGCGCACGCGCCTCGATCAGAATCAGCGAGAGTACGTGCTGCGCGAGCAGTTGCGGGTGATCCGCCAGGAGCTGGGCGAGGAAGAGGGAGAGGACGAGCTGACCGAGCTCGCCGGCCGGCTCGAGGCCGCCGGTCTCCACGACGAGGCCAAGAAGGTCGTCGACCGGGAGCTCAAGCGCTTGCGCCAGATGTCGCCGCAGTCGGCCGAGTACCATGTGGCC
>DASQAM010000147.1:0-3129 GCA_035635735.1 Gemmatimonadales bacterium
TCCGCCGCCACCCGCGCCCGACGTTCCGCCGGTCGCCAAACGCGAGGCCGCACCCGCTCCCGCTTCCGGGGCGACTCCCCCCGCGGTGCCGCTGCCGCCCGGTGCCGCAGAGGTGCTCGCCGAGCTCGAGCGCAACAGCACATCGCCGAACGTGGGCGACCTGCTGGCAGCGCTGACCGATCACGCGGCCGCGGCAGCCAAGCTGGGGCGCTTCGAGCAAGTGCTTGGCGTGATCTCCGGCGTCACGCGTGTGGAGGAGAAGGTTGCGGAGGCGAGCGGCGTGCGGCGGCAGTATACCATTGCGCTCCGGCGCATCTACACCAAGCCGGTACTCGAGGGCCTATCTCGCTTGCTTGGGGCGCCCAAGCACCGCGCCGCGGCGGTGGCGGCCTTGCAGCGCGGGGGGGCCGCGGGGGTGGAGGTGTTGATGGATGTACTGGCGGCAGCGCCGACGGTGGGCGAGCGGCGTGCGGTGTTCGACGCTTTGAAGCACATGACCGAGGGGACGGACCAGCTCGTCCACATGCTGCAGCATTCACAATGGTTCGTGGTGCGCAACGTGGCCGAGCTGATCGGAGAGCTGGGGATGGACGATGCCGTCCCGGCGTTGGGGAAATGCCTGGATCATGCCGACGAGCGCGTGCGAAAGGCGGTGGGGCTGGCGCTGGCCAAGATCGGCACTCGGAGCGCGGCCGAGCCGCTGCGCCGCGCTTTGCGCGACCGGTCACAGGAAGTGCGGATGCAGGTGGCGGTCGGGATCGGCGGACGCAAGTCGAGCGCACTGGCGATGCCGCTCGTGGTCGCGATGGAGGAGGAGAAGGATGAAGCCGTGGTGCGAGAGCTGATCCTCGCACTGGGCCGGATCGGGAGCCCCGACGCGGTACAGGCGCTCATCAAATGGGCGCAGCCGACCGGCCGGTTTTTCGGGCGGAAACCGAGCGAGTTGCGCGTGGCGGCGGTCGAGGCGCTGCGGCTCGCGGCCACCCCGGCGGCCCTCGGTACGCTCGAGGGACTGTCGGATGACGGCGACCGCGATGTCCGCGAAGCAGCCAGCCGCGGCGTCGCGGAGCTGAAGCGCAAGACGCGCCGCTAGCCCGCGACGCTCACCTCAAGTTGGGATGAAGCTGATCTTGGGGTCGAGCCGCCGCGCGAACGCCGCCAGCAGCCGCGCCGCGCGCTCCAGGTCGTCCCGCGCCACCATCTCGTTCGGGCTGTGCATGTACCGGTTGGGCACGCTCACGAGCCCCGTCGGGATCCCCCGCAGCGCATTGTAGATGGCGTCGGCGTCGGTGCCGGTGTCGTGCGGCGCCGCCTGGATGCTGAAGGGGATTTTCTCCCGCTCGGCGCACTCCACCAGCAGATCGAACACCACCGGGCTCACCGCCGACCCTCGCGCCAGTACGGGACCGCCCCCGAGCTTGTGCTCGCCGGCGCGCTTCTTTTCGGCGCCGGGCCAGTCCGTCGCGTGCGTCACGTCCACCACCAAGGCGACGGTGGGGTCCAGCCCCACGGCGCTGGTGCGGGCGCCGCCCCCGGTCCACGCGATCTCCTCGCGCGTGGTCGCGACGCCGAACACGGCGGCGTGTTTCGGCCGGTCCTGCGCGAGCAGGCGCATCGCTTCGGCCACGACGTAGGCGCCGATGCGATTGTCGATGCTGCGGGACACGATCCGGGCGTTCGGAAACTCCAGGACGCTCGCGTCAAGCACGCCCGCGTCTCCCAGGCGCACGCGCTCCAGCGCTTCGGCCTTGCTCGCCGCCCCGATGTCGATCCACAGATCGGTGATCTTCGAGACCTTGTCCAAGTCCTCGCGCTTCATCAGGTGCACCGCCTGCTTCCCGATCACCCCACGCACCGGACCCTTCGGGCCGCTGATCACTACGCGCTGCCCCACGAGGACCTGAGAGTCCCAGCCGCCGATGCCGGCGAAATACACATACCCCTCGTCGTCCACGTGCGTGATCTGCAGCCCGATCTCGTCGATGTGGCCGGCCAGCATGAGACGGGGCGCGCCCTTGGAATTCAGCGCCGCTATCGAGTTGCCGTGCACGTCGGCCGTGACCTGATCGGCGAAGGTCTTCACCTCCTCGCGCCACACGCGGGCCGGCGCCGTCTCGAAGCCGGACGGCCCGGGTGTATCGAGGAGTCGCTTCAGGAAGTCGAGGGTGTCTCGCGTCATGGTTGACGAGCCGTTGTGGGCGAAAGACGCACGCGCAGCCGGCGGCGGACGCTGTCCGCCGCGGCGCCGGTCGCGAGCGTCGGCTGAGGGCCGACGCGGATTGGAATGGCGGACACGCGCATCCGCCGGTCGGGAGTCACCACGACCCGGAGAATCGCGGACAGGCGCGTCCACGGGTCGTCCTGCAAGAACACAAAGTTACCGAGCGACTGCACGATCGGCTTATGCTTGTACCAGACCACCGGCTGCAACACATGGGGATGGTGGGCGAGCACCAGGTCCGCGCCCGCGTCCACCACACCGCGCGCCAGATCCTGCATGTGCTTGGGCGGCGTGTCGACGTATTCGGTGCCACCGTGCATGCTGACCACGATGAGGTCGGCCCGGCCGTTCGCCTTCACCTCGCGAATGGCCGGGTAGATCCGGCCGGTATCCCCCCAGGCGACGTACTGCGAGCCGGCATGGCTATGGAACGCGTAGGGCGCCGGGTTCCAGGCGCGGGTGAGCGCGAAGAACGCGACCCGCCAGCCGCGCCGCTCGAGGATCACGGGCTGCTCCGCCATGTCGCGCCCGAAGCCCGAGCCCACGAACCGGACGCCCACGCGGGTGAGCTGCCGCATCGTCTCCTCGACGGCGGCGGGGCCGCCGTCCCACGCGTGGTTGTTGGCCGTGCTCACCACGTCGAATCCGGCGCGGGCCAGCGCCGCGGCCGCGGCCGAGGGCGCCGTGAATACCCCAATCGAATCGGGCGCCGTACTCGAGTCGGGCGCAATCGGGCTCTCGAGATTCCCGAAGGTGATGTCCGCCGCGGCGAGCGAGTCGCGCAGCACGAGGAACGGGTAGAGGGTGTCACCCTCGAGCAGCCGCTCCTTCGCGAGCCGTCGGCCCAGGTTGATGTCTCCGACCGCGTACAGGCGTAGCGTGTCGGTGGGCTGCTGCAGCAGCCCGAG
>DASQAM010000148.1:0-1607 GCA_035635735.1 Gemmatimonadales bacterium
CACCGGCTCGACGTAGATTTCCACGGTACCTCCGCTTTCGCAAGTCATGGGTAGGAAAACCACGCCGGGACGCCGCCCACCCTCGGGCTCGGGCGAAAGGCTCAGCAAGCGCGGCTCGCCGTCGGCGATCGCCCGCATCGCCTCGAGCAGTACGCTCGAGCGCGTGCAGCCGCCGCCCGTCCAGCCGTGGTATTCGCCGCGCTCGGTCACCAGCGCGACGTCGCCGACCCGGGCCGAGCTGGGCGGCTCGCGCCGCACCACGGTCACGATTGCGAAGCGCTCTTCGCGCTCCGCCAGGCGGGCCGCGAGTTTCAGGAGATCCGGGCGCATGAACTCATTGTAAGCCCCCTGCGCGAGTGCTGGTAGGATACCGTCCACGCAACGATTTCTCGTCAACTGGAGGAGTCATGAGCTTTTCGATCAGGTTCCTGCTTGCACTCGCGGTCCTCGCCATCCTGCCGGGCGCGGCGCTCGCGCAGAGCGAGCCTCTGCGCATCGGCTTTCTCACGGTGCGCACCGGGCCGCTCGCCGCGGGCGGAAAACAGATGGAGGATGGGATCAACCTCTTCCTCAAGGAGCGCAACCACACGCTCTCCGGGCGGAAGGTCGAGATCATCTTCGCCGACACCGCGGGCCAGCCTGCGCAGGCTAAAACCAAGGCGCAGGAGCTGGTCGAGCGCGACAAGGTCCAAGTCCTCGTCGGCCCGCTCGCCACCTTCGAGGCGCTGGCGATCGACGACTACGTGCTGCAGGCGAAAGTGCCGCTCCTTCCGCCGATGTCCGCGGCGCAGAACGACCTCGCGCAGCAGAGGAAGAGCGACTACGTGATCCACACCTACGGCACCGCGGCGCAGGCGATGTACGCGATGGGCGACTACGCGGCCAAGAAGCTCGGCATGAAACGCGTCGCGATGATCGCCGACGACTTCACCTACGGCCACGAGGGGGCGGCCGGCTTCCACAAGACCTTCGAGGAGGGCGGCGGCCACATCGTGCAGAAGCTCTGGCCGCCGCTCAACGCGCCCGACTACGGCTCGTTCATCGGCCAGCTGAAGGGCAACGTCGACGGCGTCTACGCCGGCTTCGCCGGCTCGAACCCGCTGCGCTTCCTGCGCGCCTACCGCGAGTACGGGATGAAGCCGATCGTGATGGGCAACCCGACGCTCACCGACGAGGGCATCCTCAAGAACATGGGCGACGAGGCGATCGGCGTCTACACCGCGAGCTGGTACACGGTCGACCGCGACACCCCCGACAACAAGCGCTTCGTCGAGTCGATCCGGAAAGAATACAAGGTGACGCCGGGGTTCTACACCGCGGCCACGTATACCTCCGGGCTGTGGATCGAAGAGGCCATGAAGCTGATGAACGGCAGGTTCGAAGACAAGGCGGCGTTCGTGAGGGCGTTGCACAACGTCAAGCTCGACCACGGCCCGATGGGGCCGTTGCGCCTCGACGAATACGGGAAGCCGATTCTCAACGTCTACGTGCGCAAGGTGGAGCGCAAGAACGGCGAGCTGGTGAACACGACGGTCGCCACCTACCCGAACGTGAGCCAGTTCTGGACCTACGACCCCAAGGCGTTCATCGCCGGGCCGCAGTACTCG
>DASQAM010000149.1:0-2984 GCA_035635735.1 Gemmatimonadales bacterium
GGAGCACGACACGAAAGTGACGCTCCACCTGTGCGAGCAGTGTGCGCAGCAGAAGGGCGTCGAGACCGGCGCGTCGGTGCTCAAGACGCCGCTCGGCGGCTTCCTGCAGGGGATGATCGGCAAGGGCGGGAACGTCCTGCCTACCCCGGCCGATGGCCTGCGCTGCGCCGCCTGCGGGAGCACCCTCAAGGACTTTCGTGAGTCGGGGCGGTTGGGGTGCTCGGAGTGTTACGACTCGTTCGCGCCGCACCTGCGAGACCTGCTGCGCCGGCTGCACGGCTCCAGCCAGCACGTGGGTGAGCGCTACGCGCCGCCGGGTGCGGAGGGCGCCACCGACCCGCGGCTCCAGCTGCTCGAGCTTAAAGAGCAGCTGCGGCGGGCCGTCGAAAACGAAAACTTCGAGCTCGCCGCGGAGCTGCGCGACCGCATCCGGGTGCTGGAATGATCGACCTCTCGCTGCTTCCCGACGGCGGCATGGGCTGGCTCGACGCGTCCGGGCCCAAGGGCAGTATCGTGCTGTCCACCCGCATCCGGCTGGCGCGCAACCTCGAAGGCTACGTGTTCAGCCAGCGGGCGAAGGACGCCGATCGCACCGCGGTCCTCACGCGCGTGGAGGAAGCGAGCGCCGCGAGCGACCTGCTGCAGGGCGCCGTGACGATCCGATTGGACCAGCTCGAGCGCGTGGACCGCCAGCTGCTGCACGAACGGCACCTGGTGTCCAAGGAGCTGGCGGGACTGGACCGTGAAGCGCGGCCCCGCCCTGGCGCGGCGCTGGTGGTGCAGGGGACGGTGGGGGTGATGGTGAACGAGGAGGACCACTTACGATTGCACGGAATGCGCTCGGGATTCGCCCTGGAGGACGCGTACGCGGATCTCGAGGGCCTGGATGCTGATCTGGGGCGCCTCCTGCCCTTCGCGTTTCACCCGGAATTTGGCTATCTTACTTCCTGCCCTACCAATGCCGGGACGGGACTCCGGGCGAGCGTACTTATCCACTTGCCGGGCCTCGTCTTGACGAAGGAAGTCGGCAAGGTTTTGCAGGGGCTTGCCCAGGTGGGGCTCACCTTCCGGGGTTTGTACGGGGAAGGGAGCGAGGTCGTCGGGAACTTCTTTCAGTTATCTAACCAGACGACGCTGGGCAAGTCGGAAGACGAGCTGCTCGATCATCTTGGCAAGATCGTCCGACAGGTGATTGAGTACGAAGAGCAGGCGCGCGACGTGCTGCTGCGGACGGCCCCCGACGAGGTGGCCGACAAGACTTGGCGGGCATACGGGCTGCTTAAGTACGCGCGGAAGCTGACGTTCGAAGAGACGATGAATCTATTGAGCGGGGTGCGGCTGGGCGTCGGGTTGAATCTGATCCCGAGCTTGAGTGTATACACATTGAACAAGCTGTTGATATTCACCCAGCCCGCGCACCTGGCGGCACTCGAAGGGCGCCAGACTGGCGATCCGGAGTTGCCTACGGTGCGCGCGACGTATGTACGTCGCGTGCTGGAGACCGAGGCGGCGTGAGGAGGAGGTAGGGGGGAGATGAACGGGTACAACTTCACGGATCGGGTCCGCAAGGTCCTGCAGATGGCGCGGGAGGAAGCCGCCCGGCTGCATCACGAGTACGTGGGGACCGAGCATATCCTGCTGGGCCTGATCCGCGAGGGCGAAGGCGTCGCCGCGGCAGTGCTCACCAACCTGAACGTCGACCTCGAAGAGATCCAGCAAAAGATCGAAGAGACGGTGAAGAAGGGAAAGGCGGCGGCGGCTGCCGGACCCGACCTGCCATACACCTCGCGCGCGAAGAAGGTGCTCGAGCTGGCGATGAGCGAGGCGCGCGAGCTGAACCACTCGTACGTCGGGACCGAGCACCTGCTGCTCGGGTTGTTGCGCGAGGAGAAGGGGATCGCCGCGCAGGTGCTCACCGATGCCGGCGTGAACCTCGAGCAGGCGCGGGCGGAGACGCTGCGGCTGCTCGGCAGCGAGATGCCTTCGGGGCCGGCCCCGTCGGGCTCCGGCGCGCAGCCGGCGAGCCCCAAGAGCGAGAAAAAGTCGAAGACCCCCGCGCTCGACCACTTCTGCCGTGATCTGACCCAACTCGCGGCCGAGGGCCAGCTCGATCCCACGATCGGGCGTCAGAAAGAGATCGAGCGCGTGATGGAGATCCTCTCGCGCCGCAAGAAGAACAACCCGGTGCTGATCGGCGAGCCGGGGGTGGGGAAGACCGCGATCGTCGAAGGCCTGGCGCAGCTCATCGCGAGCGGCCAGTGCCCCGATGCGCTGAAGGATCACCGCGTGCTCTCGCTCGACATGGCGGCGGTGATCGCCGGCACGAAGTACCGCGGTCAGTTCGAGGAGCGGCTCAAGGCGATCATCAACGAGATCGCGCAGAACCGCAACATCATCCTGTTCATCGACGAGCTGCACACCCTGGTGGGGGCCGGCGCGGCCGAGGGCGCGGTGGACGCGTCCAACATGTTGAAGCCGGCACTGGCGCGCGGTGAGCTGCAGTGCGTGGGTGCGTCGACCCTCAACGAGTACCGCAAGTACATCGAGA
Organism: Gemmatimonadales bacterium; assembly: GCA_035635735.1. GTDB lineage: Bacteria > Gemmatimonadota > Gemmatimonadetes > Gemmatimonadales > GWC2-71-9 > AG41. Next base: position 2,549 of record DASQAM010000149.1, read on the forward strand.
AGGACGGCGCGCTCGAGCGCCGCTTCCAGACGGTGATCGTCGACCCGCCGACGGTGGACGAGACCATCGAGATCCTCAAGGGGCTCCGCAAGCGCTACGAGGAGCACCACCGGGTGATCATCCCGGATGACACCCTCGACGCCGCGGCGAAGCTGTCGGAGCGCTACATCACCGACCGGTTCCTGCCCGACAAGGCGATCGACGTGATCGACGAAGCGGGGGCGCGGGCGCGGCTCGCCACGCAAGTGCCGCCACCCGAAGTCGCCGCGCTCAAGGCCAAGCTCGAGCACATCAACGGCGACAAAGAAAACGCGGTCCGCGACCAGAACTTCGAGAAGGCGGCGGCGCTGCGCGACCAGGAGCGCGAGCTCCAGGCGGAGATTCGCCGCAAGCAAGAAGCGTGGGAGAAGGAGCGCCAGACGCACCGGCCCACGAT
>DASQAM010000150.1:0-1832 GCA_035635735.1 Gemmatimonadales bacterium
TTGAGCCGCCGCTTCTTTCGTTTGGCGAGCGCATACGCGGCGAGGATCGGGAAACCGACGGTGTTGTCGAGGTAGCACACCACCGTGCCCGGGAGCTTGTCGGGGTCCACCTTCCCCCAGCTCACGGCTTCGGCCGGCGTGGCCCCGGACAGGCCGCCCGTATCGGCGCGCGCGTCCGTCATCTGGAGGTAGTAGTCATGCCCCTTTTCGCTGATGCCCAGGACTTCCTGGATCTGCGGCTCCGTTTGCAGCACGAAGTTCTTCGGGCTGCCGCCGCCGATGATCAGGATGCCGCTCTTGCCGCCGTGGGTCTTCGCGTCGAACACGATGGCCGACGTCTCGTTCACGTCCGCGCTGGGGTCGAACCGCAGCTGCGATCCGGTCAGCGCCTGCTCGGCTACGTTCATCCCGATGGACGAGTCCCCCGGGGACGAGGTGTAGATCGGCACGGCGCACTGGTGCGCCACGCCGAGCACCGATTTCCGCGAGATCCCCAGGGCCTTCTCACGCTCGAGGATGTAGCCGCCCAACAAATAGTGGTACTCCGCCGTGCTCATGGGTCGCTGGAACTCCGGGCCCGCCGACACGTCCCGGATGTAGGCGTCGGTCGACAGCAGCACCTCGTAGTCGAAGAAGATGTCGTAGATGCGGACGACACCCTCCTCGCGCAGCTCCACATCGTCCGCGAAGGGGGTCCCCCGGTGCATCGTCAGACCCAACCCGAAATGCGCGTCGTGATACAGGTTCGCACCCGTCGAGACGACCCAATCGATGAACCCCGCCTCGAGGAGCGGGATGATCGTCGACATCCCGAGGCCCGCGGGCGTCATGGCGCCGGTGAGGCTCATGCCGACGGTGACGTCCTCCTCGAGCATCAGCTCCGTGAACAGGCGGCACCCCTCGGCGAGGCGCCCCGAGTTGTAGGCGAGGAACGCGTTGTCCACCAGCTCGGGGATCGTCTCCCGACCGGTGATGGGCTTCGGATCGATGCGCTGGCCGCGCAAGAAGTCTTTGCGTGTGGTCATGGCACCTCCGCGTCGGATTGCGTCTCGAGCGTATAGGCCTTGCTGCGGCGCTCCCGCGCCTGCCGCACGGTCGCGACGGCCTCCCGCGGACTGTCCGTGACGGTGAAGAGGCGAAGATCGGTGGTGGCGATCTTGCCCTCCCCCGCGACGCGGTCTTTCAGCCACTCCACGAGACCGGCCCAGTACTGCGCTCCGAACAGGATCACGGGGAAGTTGCTCACCTTCCCGGTCTGAATCAGCGTGAGCGCCTCGAACAGCTCATCCATCGTCCCGTATCCCCCCGGGAAGACGATGAAGGCGGTCGAGTACTTCACGAACATCGTCTTGCGGACGAAGAAGTAGCGGAAGTTGATCGCGCGCGCGACGTAGGGATTGAGCCCTTGCTCGAATGGCAGCTCGATGTTGCAGCCGATTGACAGGCCGTTCCCCTCCTGGGCTCCGCGGTTCGCCGCCTCCATGATCCCGGGGCCGCCGCCCGTGATGATCGGGAACCCTTCTTCGGCGAGCATGCGTGCGGTTTCCACGGCCTTGTCGTAGTACGGGTCGTCGGGCGTGCTACGTGCCGATCCGAACACCGTGACGGCGTTGTACACGTCGGAGAGGGTGTCGAACCCTTCGACGAACTCCCCCATGATTCGCAGGACCCGCCACGAGTCCGTCTTGACGAACGCCCGTCGCTCGCGGGGAACCTGGGCGAGGAGGCGTTCGTCCTCAGTGACCGGTGTGCGTTCCGAGCCGCTCGAGCGCTGAGACATGGTCGTCCTGCACGTTATAGAAGAAAGGAGAGAGACGGACGTGTCCCGGCCG
>DASQAM010000151.1:0-12761 GCA_035635735.1 Gemmatimonadales bacterium
GATCACTCGTCTTCCTCCACGCCGCGCGCGAACGCGAGCCGGATCACTTCCTCGATCGGCGGATCCTCGATCGACAGATCGGCCACCGGGAGAGCGGCGAGGAGGCGGGCGCTGGTCGCGGGCGCGTCCTCGCGTCGCACCTCGAGCACCGCGTTCGGGAAATGGAAGCTCTTCACCTCGCCGAACGCGGCCAGCGCCTCGGCGGTCACCGGGTTGCCGTCGCCCCCCCCTCCACCGAGCACCAACTCGATCCGCTTGGTGCGCGCGATCCGCGCCACGAGCGCCTCGAGCGCTCCGTCGTACAGCAGGCGGCCCCGGTTGATCATCAAGACCCGCGACGCGAGCGCGGTCACGTCCTGCATGTAGTGCGACGTGAGCAGCACCGTCGCGCCGTGCCGCTCGCGGTATTCGATGAGGAACCGGCGGATCGCGTCCTGCGCGGTCACGTCGAGCCCCAACGTCGGCTCGTCGAGGAACAGGAGCGGCGGGCGATGCAGCAGCGACGCCACCAGCTCGCACTTCATCCGCTCGCCGAGCGAGAGCTGACGCACCGGCTTCTGGAGCACGTCGCCCAGCTCGAGCAGGGTGACCAGCTCGGCCAGCCGTTCCCGGTAATCTCCCACCGGGATGTCGTAGATCGCACGGTTCAGCAGGAACGTCTCCTCGGGCGGGAGGTCCCACACCAGCTGCTGCCGGTTACCGAGCACGAGCGCGATGCGCCGCTTGAACGAGGGGCCGCCGGTCCAGGGCACGAACCCCGCCGCCTCGATTCGCCCGCTGGTGGGGTACAGGAGCCCGGCGAGCATCTTGAGCGTCGTGGTCTTGCCCGCGCCGTTCGGACCCAGGAACGCGACGATCTCGCCGGGGTCGATCCGGAACGTCACGTCGCGCACGGCGTGCACGTCGCGATACCGCGGCCGGAGGAGCGCCCGCAGGGCGCCGCGCAGTCCCGGATCGCGCACCTTCACCTGGAACGTCTTGCTCAACCGCTCGGCGTCAACGATAGATGGCATGGGTGTGCGGGAAATCTATCCGGAGACACCCGGCGTTTGGCCGCAGCAGCCGCTGCTGGCTGGCCCTGCCTGGCCGGGCTACATTCCCGGCGTCGTGACGATCACACGTCTGTTGGCCGACCGCCGCCACGGCGTCGACCGCCGTGCCGTGCCGCGGCGCCTGGCCGTGGCGGGCGCGCCGCGCGAGCGGCGCGCGGTGGTGGACCGCCGGCGCGGCGCCGAGCGGCGCAGCACCCTGGAGCGGCGCGGTCGCCCCCAACGCGATCCCTCACTCGAAGGACCCGCCGAGCACCTGCGGAACGCGTTGCAGCTAGTCAGCCAGCTGCCGTTCGTCGGCGAGCCGGTGTTCGACGCCGCCGTGGGCCGGCTGAGGCGTGCGCTGGAGCTCCTCGAGAAACGTCGTTAGCCGTGTACCGCATCCGCCGAGCCACCACCGCCGACGCGGGCGTTCTGGCGCGCCATCGGGCGGAGATGTTCCGCGACATGGGCGAGCTGCCGGACGGCCTGTACGACGCCCTGGTCGAGGTCGCACGGGCGTACGTCACGCAGGCCATCACGGACGGCCGCTACGTCGGGTGGGTCGCGGAGCGGGACGCCGAGTCGGGAGAAATCGTCGGCGGCGCGGGACTTCAGCTGCGGGAGCTCTGGCCCCGACCCGACCCCGGCCGCGAGCGGCTGGTGCACGGGCCGCAAGGGTTGGTCGTGAACGTGTACACCGAGCGAGCGTGGCGGCGCCGGGGCGTGGCCGACGCGCTGATGCGGGAGTTGCTGGAGTGGTGCCGGGGGAACGGAGTCGAGAGCATCGTCTTGCACGCGTCGGGCGAGGGGCGACCGCTCTACCAAAAACTCGGCTTCACGCCGACGAACGAGATGCGGTACGACGGAAGCCTATGAGGCCGCCCGGCTCCGGGTGTAGGATCCGTCCGACTCGAGACTCCACGCGCCCGGCGCGCTGAGCTCGAGCTCGAGGATGCGGTCGAGCCGGGCCCGCGCCGCCGGGTCGTCGACCGGCGTGATGACCTCCACCCGGCGCCGCAGGTTGCGGGGCCGCCAATCGGCCGAGCCGAGGTAGTACTCCGGCGCTCCGGCGTTGGCGAAGTGATAAATGCGCGCGTGCTCGAGGAAGCGGCCGAGCACACTCACCACGCGGATCCGCTCGGAGAGCCCGGGGATGCCCGGGCGCAGCATGCAGATTCCTCGGACCACGAGATCCACGTCCACGCCGGCCTGCGAAGCGCGGTACAGCGCGCCGATCACCGTGCAGTCGGCGAGACCGTTGAGCTTCGCGCGAATGCGCCCGCCGCGGCCGGCGCGCGCGTGCGCCGCCTCGCGGGCGATGAGGGCCAGGAACCGATCCAGCATGTCGGTGGGCGCGACCAGCAGCCGGCGAAACGCCGCCTGCGGCGGGCGCGACGAGCCGGTCAGCTCGTTGAACAGCGCGTGCAGCTCTTCGTTGATCCCATCGTGCGCCGTAAACAGGCCGACGTCGGTGTACAGCCTCGCGGTGTCAGGGTTGTAGTTGCCGCTCCCCACGTGCGCGTAGCGTCGGGTCCGCCCCGCCGTCCGACGCACGACCAGCGCGACCTTCGCGTGGATCTTCAAGGCGGCGAGGCCGGTGATCACGTGGATCCCCGCCGCCTCGAGACTCTGCGCCCAGCCGATGTTGAGCTCTTCGTCGAACCGCGCCTTGAGCTCCACGAACACCGAGACATCCTTGCCGTGCGCGGCCGCCCGACGCAGGGCCTCGGCGATACGCGACGGCCCACCGGGACGGTACAGCGTGAGCTTGATCGCGGCGACGTCCGGATCGTCAGCCGCCTCGGCGATGAACCGCTCGACGCTGGCGCCGAAGGAATCGTAGGGATGGTGCACGAGCACGTCCCCGCGGTCGAGCGCCTCGAACACGCCGCAGTCGCCGGCGAAGGCATCGCGCGGTGTGAACGGCGGGTAGTCGAGGTCGGGCCGGGCCGCGCCCGCCGCCAGCTCGCCGAGGCCGCCAAGGTCGAGCGGGCCGTCCGCCTCGTACACGTCCGAGGGCCCGAGCGCGCTCTGCAGTGCGCTCTCTTCGAACCGCAGCTCGCGTTGCAGCAGCTCGCGCAACAGCGGCGGCATCGTGCGCTCCACCTCGATCCGCACCACCGGCCCCCAGGGCCGCCGGCGCAGCTCGTCCGCGATGGCTTGAGCGAAGCTCGCCGTGCCGACCTCGTCGAACTGGATGTCCCCGCTCCGGGTGACCCGGAAGGCATGCGACTCGACCACCTCCCGACCGGGAAACAGGGCGCCGAGATGGGCGCGCACCATGGACTCGAGCGGCACCATGCCACCGGCGGGCGCGGCCACGAGCCGCGGCAGGGAAGGCGGGCACTCGACAGAGGCGAAGTGGAGCGGGCCGTCCGGCCCGTCGCGCAGCAGGACGGCGAGGCTCAGTCGCCGGTCGCCCAGATGGGGGAACGGGTGGCCGGGCGCGCGGGTGAGCGCTTTGGGGGTGAGGACCGGAGCGACGTTCTCCCCGAACCACCGCTCGAGCGACGTGCGCTCGCCGGGTGCGACCTCGCCCCAGTCGCGGATCCGGGGACCCTCCGCGGCCAGTGCTTCCGCCACCGCTCGGAAGCAGCGGTACTGGCGCGCCACGAGCGGCCGCAGCCGGATCGCGATCGCGTCGAGCTGCTCCGCCGGCGTCAGGCCGTCGGGTGAGCGCTCGACGATTCCCTTCGCTACTTGGTGCTTCAGGGACCCGACGTCGACCATGAAGAACTGGTCGAGGTTGGTGCTGAAGATCGTGAGGAAGCGGAGCCGCGCGAGCAGCGGCGACCCCGGATCCTCGGCTAGCGCGAGGACTCGCGCATTGAACTCGAGCGCGGACAGGAGATTGTTGATGAACTGGTCCGCCGCGGGACGGGCGGCATCGAGCGTCTTCGCCGGAAGCGTCGGCACCCGCAGCTCGCTCAGCGTGAGCCGGCTGGTCTCGTCGGTCGTGCCGCGGTTGGCCGGGGAATTCTCGACCAGCGGCGCGGCCGACCACTCGGGGACGAGGTCCGAGCGGGCGGCCACCGCCAGCGCCGACAGCGTGACGGCGTCCCGAAGCACCGGGGACCCCACCCGCGCGACGATGTCCTGGGGGGCAAACCACTGAAGGCCGCCGGGGGGCAGGGCCGTAAGGTCGCGCCGCAGGCGCCGCACCAGCCACACTTCGATCGTGGGGCGGCGGTCGGCGGCCGGCACGACGCCGAGCAACCGCACCTCCCCTTCCACGTTCCCGAACACGCGCCGCATGGCCCGGCGGCACGCCTCCTCACCGCCTCCCTCTTCGAGCGGCAGCCGCAGCGCGGCACCGCTGCTCCACAACGCCAGGCGCCCGTGCGCTACCGCGACCACGGCGGCCTGCCGGGCGATGGAAGGGGGGGCCGTACGGAGCGCGGTGATGCGCTCGAGCCGATCGGCCGACGCGCGCGACACACCATAGCGTTGCTCGATCGCTCGTGCGAATCGTGCCGCCGGGATCACGCCCCAAGGCCGGCGCCATGTCGCGAGCTCGTAGAACTCGTACGGGCGTCCCTCCGTCCCCTCCCGCGCTGTGATGATGTCGTACGCGAGCACGAACTGGGGCACCAGAACGAGCGGGAGATGTGCCGGACGCATCCGTCGCGCGATCTCGAGTTCGACCTGGGGCACGAGACGACCGGGATCGACGATCGCGCGGAGCCGGCGCGCCGGCTCCGTGTCGCCAGCGAAGACGTGACGCGGCTCGAGCTCGAGCACGCCCGACTCGCACCGCGCCACGCCCGCGACGTCGAGCGCCAGCGCGCGACGATCGTCCACGTCGAACCGCAGCCGGCAGGTCGCGCCGCGCCGGTGCAGGTCGCCGTCCGGCGTGTCGAAATACAGATCGCGGTGGAACGTCCGCCGGGTGGGGCCCGCCCGAAGGCTGAGCGGCGGCGGTGCCGCGAGCAGCTCATCGAGGCGTTCGGCGCCAGGCACATCCCAGCGAATCACCTCGGGCACGACCGAATGAATTCCTGGCGTGTGCGGCCCGGGTCGTTGATGGTTTTGTAGAACTCGTCGTAGTACTCGAGGGCCTGCTGAATGCGCTTGGGTTCGAGTCCCTCGCTCTCGAGGCCACGGTACAGCGCGTAAATCGCCTCCTTCTGCGCGTTGAACTTGGCGAACAGGGGCGCCAGGTCCTGGGGCGTTCGGCATGTGCCGCGGTAGAGGCGCTGGCGCACGGTCCGGATGGGGAGGCGAGCATCGGGAAAGGCGTAGGGAGTCGAGATGGTCCCCGACCAGTCGAAATCGTAGGGGACCGGGTACACGACGCCGACCGAATCCTGGACGAGCACGATGTTGTGCAGCGCCGTCACGGCGAAGTCGGTGTTGGCGATCATGTACTGGAACACCATCGCCAGGCCCGTCTGGTCGAAGTCGAGCTCGTCCTGCGTCACCCCCTTCTGATCCAAGACCTTCGTGTTGTTGCGTCGCGCCATCCGGTCGTCGTCCTCGACGAAGAACGCGTGACGCATCTCGGGTTGGTGCTTGTCCTTCGCGTCCGCGTAGGTGACGCGCGCGAGCCGAACGCGAAAGCTGCGCTCGGTCAACAGGTCGTAGACGCGGTAGATGAGGTACTCTTCGAGTAGGTAGTTCTTGTACGACTGCCCGCCGCGGCACTGCACGGTGAGCTTGAGGCTCGAGCCCTCATGAGCGAAGATGGTGTGCGGGGTCTGTGCCTTGTCGAGCCCGACCTTGAGCGGTGGATACTGGCAGTTGGCGAGCCGGAAGTGGCCGCGCGTGCGGAGGTGCACGTCGAGTATGACCGAGTCGCCCGTGGTGGCGGCGTAGGAGAGAACCCCCGGCTGGCCCTTCTTCTCGGTCCCGCGCTCCTTGGCGATCGCCCCAAAATCCGCTTTCAGCCTGAGCTCGAGCGGCTCCGTCGCCTCGAACAGCCGGCGACGCGACGGCCCGGTCGAGTCGGGCGGCGGCTGCTGGCCGACGCCTTGCGCCTCGAGGACCCGGGTCGCCCGGGGTACGACGCACACCGCCGCCAGGGCGGTCAGTGCGACCCCGGCCCCCCCGGCTCCCCCGGCTCCCCACCCGCGCCTCAACCAGTGAACGCTCACCCAGCAAGTCTACGGGTCTGCATATTCCCTTCAAGGGGAGGGGGAGTTGCCCATGACTCGACTGGCGGTTTTGACCATGCTCGCGGCTCTGCCGGCCGGAGGCGCCGCGCAGCGCGGCGACTGGCCCATGCCGGCCAAGGACTACGCGGCCACCCGCTACAGCGACCTGACTGAGATCACGGGCGCCAACGCCAGTCACCTGCGCCCGGTATGGAGCTTCTCGACCGGCGTGCTGGGCGGGCACGAGGGGCAACCGCTCGTCGTCGACCATACCATGTATGTCGTCACCCCTTACCCGAACGTCCTCTACGCCTTCGACCTCACGCGGGAGGGTTATCCCCTGAAATGGAAGTACCGTCCGGCGGTGGATCCCAATGCCCTTGGCATCGCCTGCTGCGACGCCGTCAATCGCGGCGCCTTCTACGCCGACGGCAAGATCGTGTACAACCTGCTGGATGGGCACACCGTCGCCGTCGCGGCGGCGACGGGCAAGGAGCTGTGGAAGACCAAGATCGCGGACCTCTCGCAGGGCGAGACCACGCCGGTCGCGCCCCTCGTCGTGAAGCATCGGGTCATCGTGGGCGCGTCGGGCGGCGAGTTCGGCATTCACGGCTGGCTCAAGGGACTCGATCTCGAGACGGGACGGATCGTATGGACCGCCTACAACATCGGTCCCGATAGCCAGGTCCTCGCGAAGCCGGGAACCTTCAAGCCGTTCTACGATCGGGGCACCGAGCTGGCGCTCACGAGCTGGCCCGCCGACGTGTGGAAGAACGGTGGTGCGCCGGTGTGGGGATGGATGTCCTACGATCCCGACCTCGACCTGCTCTACTACGGCACCGGCAATCCGGCGCCCTACAACCCCGAGCAGCGCGCCGGCGACAACAAGTGGACCGCCAGCGTCCTGGCCCGCCGACCGGAGGACGGCACGCTGGTGTGGGCGTACCAGTTCACGCCACACGACAGTTGGGACTACGATGCCGCCTCGGAGATGATTCTCGCCGACCTGACCGTGAATGGCCGGCCAAGGAAGGTCCTCGTTCATTTCGACAAGAACGGCTTCGCGTATACCATCGACCGCGCCACGGGCGAGGTGCTGGTGGCCCAGCCGTTCGTAGACGTCAACTGGGCGAAGCGGGTAGACGTCGCGACCGGCCGACCCGTGGTCGATTCCACCAAGCTGACGGGCGCGTCCCGCGGGAACGTCAAGGAGATCTGTCCGACGCTCGAAGGCGGCAAGAGCCCGGCATCGCCGGCGGCGTACTCACCACGCACTGGGCTCTTCTACCTCGCGACCAACAACATGTGCATGGATTACCAGGCGACCCAGGCGACTCGCATCGCCGGGACGCCGTTCATCGGCGCGAACACTCCTTACCACGCGGGTCGAGGCGGGTACATGGGGGCGTTCATCGCCTGGGATGCGGCCGCCGGTAAGAAGGTCTGGCAGGTGACGGAACCCTACCCCGTGTGGAGCGGCGCGGTCGTCACCGCGGGCGACGTCGCGTTCTACGGCACGCTCGATGGTTGGTTCAAGGCGGCGGACGCGAGGACCGGCAAGGTCCTGTGGCGGTTCAAGGTCGGATCGGGCGTGGTGGGGAACCCGATCACGTACACGGGCCGCGACGGCAAGCAGTACGTGGCCGTCTACGCGGGGATCGGCGGCGACTGGTTCCTCCTCTCGGGAGACGTCCGGTCGGATGACCCGGCGGACGTGCGGCCGCCGGCGGACTTCATGCCGGACATCGCCCGGCATACGAGCCAGGGAGGCATCGTATGGATCTTCGCCCTCTAGCCCTGGCTCTCGTCGTCTCCGCTGCGTGCCGCGGTCACGAGGCCGCCCCTGCGGTGCGACACGAGGCGCGCGTCTTCGCGGGCGGCGTCGCACCGCCGGCGGGCGCACCGCTGGCGTCCGAGAATCCCTTCCGGGGAGATCGGCAGTCGGCGGCGGAGGGCGAGCGCACGTTCGGCGTGATGAACTGCGACGGCTGTCACGGTGGCGGGGCGGTGGGCTGGGTGGGCCCCAGCCTGCGCGACGGTCGTTGGCGCTACAGCGGCGCCGACGGTGACATCTTCCAGTCGATCTATTACGGCCAGCCGCACGGCATGCCGGCGTACGGCGGCCTGTTGCCACCGACCGCCATCTGGAAACTCGTGACCTACCTTCAGTCGCTCGAGCCGCCGGCCAACGTGCCGACCGAGTCGTGGAGGTAGCCACGCGCCTGCTGGCCGGAGTCCTGGGCGCCGTGCTGCTCGCCACCGTGCTGTGGGATGCGTTCGAGACGATCATCCTGCCGCGGCGCGTGAGCGGGCGGATCCGACTCACGCGGTTGTTCTACCGCTCGACCTGGATCCCGTGGCGCGCCGCGGCGCGAGCTCTGTCGGGCCGTAAGCGTGACGTATTCCTCTCGATTTTCGGTCCGCTCTCGTTGATTCTACTGCTCGCGATTTGGGCCGTCGGGAGCGTGTTTTCGTTCGGCCTGCTGCAGTGGGCCGCGGGCTCGGCCATGAAGGTCGTAGGAGATGGGGGCGGGGGTGGGGGCGGGGGCACGCCCGGGTTTTGGTCGGACCTGTACATGAGCGGCACGACGTTTTTCACGCTCGGCCTGGGCGACGTGGTGCCGCGCACCGCGCTCGCGAAGACGCTCACCGTGATCGAGGCCGGAACGGGCTTCGCGTTTCTCGCCGCGGTCATCGGCTACTTCCCGGTGATCTATCAGGCGTTCTCGCGGCGCGAGGTGGCCATCTCGCTGCTCGATGCCCGCGCCGGCTCGCCGCCCAGCGCTTCGGAGCTGTTGTGGCGGCACCGCGGCGATCCCGGCGCCGGCGCACTCACCGAGCTGTTGCGCGACTGGGAGCGCTGGGCCGCCGACGTGCTCGAGAGTCACCTCTCTTATCCCCCGCTCGCCTATTTCCGGTCGCAGCACTACAACGAGTCGTGGCTCGCCGCGCTCACCACCATCCTCGACGCGAGCGCGGTCGTGATGATCGGCCTCGAGGGTTGGTGCGCGCGGCAGGCGGAGCTGACGTTCGCCATGGCACGTCATGCGGTCGTGGACCTGGCGCAGGTGTTCAGCACGCCGCCGGAGCGGCAGGGGGAGCGCCTGGATTCGGCTCAGCTGGCCAAGCTGCGGGAGCGACTGGCCCGGGGCGGACTCGCGCTGCGGGAGCGGCCCGACTTCGAGCAACGGCTCACGGAGCTGCGCCGGATGTACGAGCCCTACGTCGGGGCGCTGGCGCGCTACCTCACGGTGCCGCTGCCGCCCTGGGTGCGCGAGGTCGAACGTCCCGACAACTGGCAGACGAGCGCGTGGGACAAGGTGGTACGGCTGCCGGCCCGGGGAGCCACAGGGAGCGAGGAAGATCACTTCTAGCGAGGAAGATCACTTCTAATGAGTCGCGGCTGAAGCCGCGAGTTCACTCGCGCACCCCTACGGTGGCGTACTCCCCAGGCGCACCCCGACCTCGTCGAGGTGGCTCAGGAGATCGGCGGGATCCTGATACACCCGGTACGCCCCCGCGCGCTCGAGCTCCTCTTCACCGTAGCCACCCGACAGCAGTCCTACGCCGAGGGCGCGGGCGCGGCGCGCCGCCAGCAGGTCCCACACGCTGTCCCCCACCACGATGGACTCCTCGATCGGGACCCCCAGGCGTTCAGCGCCCGCGAGGAACAGATCGGGGTCAGGCTTTGCGTGCTCCACCTGGTCGCGGGTCACGATCGGAGCCCCGGCGGGAAGGTCGAGCAGGTCGAGGTTGGGTTTAGCGCTCTCCATCCGCCCACTCGTCCCGATCGCCCACGGCACGCCCGCCTTCGTCAGGTAGGCGAGGAGCTCGCGTGCTCCCGGCAAGGGCCGCACCTGTGACACCTGGCGGGCGTAGGCTTCAGCATGCACGCGCCGGATCTGCGCCGCCTGCTCGGGCTTGAGCTCACGGCCGGTCTCGCGGAACAGGGCGTGGACGAACAGGCCGCCGCTCATGCCGATGCGACGGTGGATGCGCCACACCGAGAGCTCGATGCCCGTGCTCTCGAGCGCTTCGCGCCACGCGAGCACGTGCTGGTACACGCTGTCCACGAGCGTGCCGTCGAGATCGAAGAGAAAAGCGGGGCCGGAGGGCATGAACGGGTAATGTAATCGCCGCGGTAGGGGCGCAGCATGCTGCGCCCCTACGGTTTCTCGTGACGCCTTCCCGCGACGTCTCTACTCGACGCCTTGTTTATTTCAGCAGCATATCGTGCGGTCGCGCCTGCCCCGTCGGGAAGTGCTCGAAGTCCACGTCGAACTTCGGGTCGAGCGTCATCCCGGCCGGGCCCAGGTTCACGAGCCGCACCCGATAGGGAACCTTCCCGTCCAGATTCGAGAGCAGCGAGTTACTCACGTACAGCCGTTTGTTGTCGGGCGTGAGCTTCATCATTTGCGCCTGCGGAATGGCCACCGTGCCGACGAGCTTCGGCTGCATGGGATCGGCGACGTCGTACTGCTGCACCGCACCCCCGCCGAACAAGGACACGTACAGGAACCTGTTGTCGTACGAGATCCGCATGTCCGCCGGCAGCGAGCCGTCGGCCAGCTTGATCACGCGGTGGAAGGCGAGCTTCCCGTCATTGTCCACCTGCCAATGCCACACGCTGTTGCCGAACGCGCAGTTGATGAACCCTCCGCGTGCCGTCGGGCCGTGCAGCCAGCGGACCTCGAGCGGCGACTTGTCGAGATGCTCGACCTGGAGGACCTTGCCGGTCTTCCAGTCACAGGCCACGACCTCGTCACCCACCTGGTCCATCGGCGTGTTGCCGGCTTTGACGGCGTGGGGATGCGCCCAGCTGGACGTGACGATCAGGTTCAGCTCCGGCTTGATCCCGACGTCGTACATGTAGTCGGGGGCGGGGAGCGCCTGCAAGAAATTGCCGTCGTTGTCGAGCTTCACCAGCGCGCCCGGCGCGCCGCCCTCCTTCGAGCCGAGCATCGCGATCATCACGCCGCCCGGGACGGCGTAGAAGGTGTGCGGGCCCGAGTAGCCCGTGCTCGCCGCGAGGTCGGGGATCGTCTTGACCAGCTTCGGGTGTTTCGGATCGGTGGCGACGTCGTAAATGAACAGTCGGTTCGAGAACAAGCCGCCCCCGAAAATTCGATCGGCGTTGGCGGTGTAGCCGAAGTGATGCGCCTCGTTCCCCGGCGATCCCGTCGGCACGGTGGCGATGACCTTTCCGTAACCTGGCGACGCGGGGTCGGCGTCGAGCACCGACAGGAAGTCGGGGTCCTTCTGATCGGCGTCGCTGGTCCAGACGTACAGGATGGACTCGTGCTGGCCCGCGGGAAGCCCTCGGACGAATACCGACTCATCTGCGGGGCCGCTCGCGACTGGGGCGATCACGAGCCCCACCGGCAGAACGGCGAACAACAACAGCAAGGTTGTGCGGTTCACAGTGGTGCCTCCTCTTAACCGCTGGTCCCAGCGAAGCTACGCGCGGGGCATGAGGCTGCAAGGCAAGTTGCCGCTCGCCTGCTCGAGGGCATATTACCACAATGAAACGCTCCACCGCCCGGGCGCAGTAGTGCGACTCGACTTCTCCGGGGCGCCCGAGATCGCCGCGCCCCCCGACCAGGTGTGGAAGCGGCTGCTCGATCACGAGTTCGTGGCGTCGGTGGCACCGGGGGTCGAGTCGGTGGAGCCGATCGACGACCGGCACTTCAAGGTGGTTTCGGGGTTCGGCGTGGGTGCCGTAAAGGTGAGGTTTCAGCTCGACGTCGAGCTGTCGGACGTGAACCCGCCCAAGAGCCTCAGGATGTCGGCCCACGGCAAGGCGCCCGGCTCCGGCGTGGAGGTGAGCACCACGCTCGAGATCGAGCCCATCCCCCCCAACCGGTCCCGCCTCAAGTGGAGCGCCAGCTCGGAGGTCCGCGGCACGGTGGCGAGCGTAGGGGCCCGCCTGTTGAAGGGCGCCGCTAAGAAGCTCACGGAGAGCTTCTGGGACAAGTTCGCGGCCCGCGTCGGCGAAGCGGAACGGTCCAAGTAGATTTCAAGCGATGAAACAGTGGCTTGAGACGAGAGAAGTCCTCGACTTCCTCACCCGCGCCCGGGCGGAGGGGAAGCGCGCCGCGCTCGCCACCGTCGTGCGGGTGCGCGGCTCGGCGTACCGCCACGAGGGGGCGAAGCTCGTGGTCGCCGAGGACGGCAGCACTGCCGGCAACGTCAGCGGCGGCTGCCTCGAGCAGGATGTGCGCGAGGTGGCGCTCCACGTGATCCGCGCCGGGGAGCCCCAGCTCCGCAGCTACTGCTCGAGCGCCGACGAGGTCGCCGCCTGGGATCTCGGGGTCGGATGCGAAGGACAGGTCGACGTGTTCGTGGAGCTGGCGGAGCCGCGGCCGAGGGAACGGGCGCTCCTGGATGACCGCCGCTCGTTCGTGGTCTGCACGCTGCTCGATGGGAAACGGGAAGCGGGAAACGGGAAACGTGTTGTCGTGACCGCCGAGGCTGCGGAGGGCGACCTGGGCTCCGCCGACCTGAATCGTAAAGCCACCACCCAAGCCCGCGAGCTGCTCGAGACCGGGGAATCTGGCATCCACGAAATCGGCGGCCGTTCAATCTTCTTTGACGTCCTGCTTCCTCCACCTCAACTGATGGTCCTGGGTGCGGGCGA
>DASQAM010000152.1:0-1816 GCA_035635735.1 Gemmatimonadales bacterium
CCGGGCCCTGCCGCGTGCCGCCTCGAGCGTGACGCCTACGGTGGTCTCGAAGCCGGGCTCCGGGGCTCCGGTGCGACGCGCGTGGCGGATGCCGCGTTCCTCGGCGATGAGCAGCGCGTTCACCAGGCTCACCGGCTCGACACTCATCCCCGAGAGGAGCCCCTCCACCGCGGCCATCAACACCGGCCGGGGCGCCGCGTCGTCCTTTCCGCCGTAATCCACCTCGACCACCTTGACCGGCCCATCCACGAGCGCCATCGCCAGGCGGCCGAGCCGGCGCGTCAGGTCGAGCAAGGGGCCGAGCCGCCGCAACAGATCGCCCGAGATACCGGGGACGTTGATCGCGAACGAGAGATCGCCGACCAGCAGCGCGTCCCGCACGGCGCCGCAGATCTCCACGCTGACCCGTTCCTGCGCCTCCGCCGTGGAGGCCGCGAGGTGCGGTGTGAGGATCACGCGCTCGAGCTTGCGGAGCGGCGCGTCCGCGGGCAACGGCTCCACCGCGAACACGTCGATCGCCGCGCCGCCGATGCGTTTTTCGCGAACCGCCTCGGCCAGCGCCGCTTCATCCACCAGCTCGCCCCGCGCGGTGTTCACGAGAACGGCCGTGGGCTTCATGAGCCTCAGCCGATCGGCGTTGATCAGGTGATGGGTCTGCTCGGTGTGAGCCACATGGAGCGTGACCACGTCGGCCTGGCCGAGCAGCTGATCGAGCGGCAGCAGCTTGAGTTGTAGCTCGGCGGCGCGCTCCGGCGACAGGTACGGATCGTGCCCCACCACGTGCATCCCGAACGCGCGGGCCAGCTGAGCCACATGGCCACCGATGCGGCCCAACCCGACGATCCCGATGGTCTTACCGCGGAGCTCCGTCCCCTCGAACCGCTTCCGATCCCATTCGCCGCGGCGCATCGCCTCCGCCGCCCACGGAATGTGACGGGCCTGCGCGAGCAGGAGGCCCATGGTATGCTCCGCGGCACTGACCGTATTCGCGCCGGGCGCGTTCATCACGGCGATGCCGCGCCGCGTCGCGGCATGCACGTCGATGTTGTCGACGCCCGTCCCGGCGCGGGCGATCACGCGCAGGTTCGGGCCGCGGGTGAGCAGATCCGCGGTGACCCGGGTCTCGCTCCGCACGATGAGCGCGTGCGCGCCCGCGAGCGCTCGCTCGAGCTCTTCGCGCGGCTTGCCCGCGCAGTTGGTGACCTCGATCTCCGGCGTCTGCGCGAGCAGCTTGAGTCCTGCCTCCGCCACCTTGTCGGCCACCGCCACGCGGTAGGTCACGCCACGAGTCCCGCGAGCAGGTCCAGCAGCTGGTCGAGGGCGGCGACGGTGTGGTCGCCCATGTGCCCGATGCGGATCGTGGACTCCTTCAGGGGTCCGTACCCCGAGCCGATGGTCCAGCCCGCCTGCTTCAGTGCCCCGACGATCTGCTTGGCGCCTTTTCCTTCGGGCACCTTAAGACACGACACGGTCCAGCTGCGACGTGCTTCCCGCGGCAGATACGCGATGCCGTGCTGCTCGCTCCATTCCTCCACGCGGTGCCGCATCGCATCGTGCCGACGCCAGCGCCCCTCAGCGCCGCCCTCGCGCTCGATTCGGGCGAGCTGCGCCTCGAGCGCATACAGCAGGGAGATCGCGGGCGTATTGGTCGGTTGATGCTTGGTCGTGGCTTCCAGGAAGCTGACCAGATCGAAGTACAGCCCCCGCGCGGGGAGCGTCCGGGCCCGCTCGAGCATGCGATCGGATGCCACACCGAGGGCCAGGCCAGGCGGTAGGGCCAGCGCCTTCTGAGAGCCGGTGAGGACGAAGTCGAGGT
>DASQAM010000153.1:0-4864 GCA_035635735.1 Gemmatimonadales bacterium
CACCGCGGTCTCGCTCGCCACGCGCTTCAGCTCCTCGATCTGGCGCTCCAGCTCGAGTAAGGGACGCTCGAAGTCCAGCGTAGCGGTGGCCATGGCCTCACCCCCCGGTCCCCCTCTCCGCCATGCGGAGAGGGGGAGTCACGGGACGGGGGTCGGCCCGCACCAGCTGCACGTGGTCGGGCCCGAGCAGGGCGCGCAGCGCCACGACGAGGTCGTCCGCCGCATCGACGCGCAGCGAGCGGCTGCGGAGGCGAACGGCGCTCCCGCCGTTCCCGCGCTCGCTCCATCGCTCCCCCTCTCCGCTTTGTGGAGAGGGGGATGGGGGGTGAGGTTCCCACTCGACCAGCACCGGCGCGGGCCCGGGGTGGGCCGCGCACAGGGCGGCGACGGCGCGGGTCGCGTCGGGCGGCGGCGGCGCGCCGGGCGACCAGCGGAGCGCGATGCCGATCGCGCCGCTCCCCTTCAGCTCGTCGAGCGCCTGAGCGGTTTCCACGATGAACGGTGCCTGCTCCTCACCCCGGTCGCGCGCGCTGTGGCTGCCTACCAACAGCAGCGCGCGGTCGGCACGGATCACCTCGTTCAGCTTGGCCCAGGCCTCTGGGAACACCAGCGCCTCCGCGGTGCCGTGGAAGTCCTCGAGCGTGAGACGCGCGTATTCGGCGCCCGTCTTCTTCGAGATCTGCCGTTTCAACACCGTCACGACTGCCCCGATCCGGACCCGTTGGTCGCTCCACTGGCCGAGGGTCGCGGTGGTCCGTGTCCCGAAAAGCTCCACCTCCACGCGGTAACGCGCGAGGGGGTGGCCGGAGATGAAAAACCCGAGCACCGCCTTTTCCCGCGTCAACCGGTCATGTTCCGACCACGGCGCTACGTCGGGGAGCAGGGAACGGGGAGCAGGCACCGGGGCATGCTCGCCGAACAAAGCCACCTGGCCGGATTCGCGCTCTCCCTGCCGCGTCTGCGCTTCCCCGAACGCGCCGTCGAGCGCCGCCACGAGCTGGGCACGGTGCCCGCCGAGCGAGTCGCAGGCGCCGGCGTCGATCAGCGCCTCGAGGACGCGCTTGTTGCAGAGGCGCAGGTCGATCCGGTCGCAGAGGTCGATGAGGGAGCGGTACGGCCCCCCCGCGCTCCGCCCGGCGAGAATCGACTCGATCGCACCCGCGCCGACGTTCTTGATCGCGCCGAGGCCGAAGCGCAGCCGGCGTTCGCCGACTACCGTGAACTTGAATCCGGACTCGTTGACGTCCGGAGGCAGCACCTCGAGCCCGAGCTCGCGCGCCTCGTTGATGTAGCGCACGACGTTGTCGGTGTTGCCGATCTCGGACGACAGCAGGGCCGACAGGAACTCGGGCGCGTAGTGCGCTTTGAGCCACGCGGTCTGATAGGACAGCACCGAGTACGCGACGGCGTGCGACTTGTTGAATCCGTACCGGCCGAAGGTCTCGATTTGAGCGGCGATGTCCTCGATGACGCGCCGATCGTGCCCCAGCGCGAGGGCCCGCTCGACGAAGCGGCCCAGCTCGTGCTGGATCAGCTCCTTGTCCTTCTTCCCGACCGCTTTGCGCAGCACGTCGGCTTCGGCGAGCGAGAAGCCGGCGAGCACGTTGGCGATGCGCATCACCTGCTCCTGATAGGTGATCACGCCGTACGTGGGCTGGAGGATCTGCGCTAGCGCGGGGTGCGGGTAGCGCACGGGCTCCCGGCCGAGCTTCCGGTTGATGAACACGAGGTGCATCCCGGTATCGAGCGGGCCGGGACGGAGCAGCGCGTTGGTCGCCACCAGATCGTCGAACCGATCGCACCGCATGCTGCGCAGGCAGTCGGTGGCGAGCGGCGACTCGAACTGGAACACACCGGCCGTGCGGCCCGACCCGAGCAGCTGGTAGACCTGCGGATCTTCGAGGTCCAGCGCGTTCATGTCGAGCGTGACCCCGTGGCGCTCCGCGACCATCCCCACCGCGTCATGGATCACGGTCAGCGTGCGCAGGCCGAGGACGTCGATCTTCAGCATCCCCACCTGCTCGAGCGCCACCATGTCGTACTGGGTGATGATCGCCTCCGCCTCCTGCGGCGCGAGGCAGACGGGGACGTAGTCGGTGAGCGGCCCGGGGGCGATCACCACGCCTGCGGCGTGCACCGAGGCGTGGCGCGCCAGGCCCTCGATCCGGGTCCCGAGCTCGAGGATCTTGCGGACGCGCTCGTCCTGGCGTGCGAGCTGGCGTAGCTCGGGAGACTTTTCGCACGCTTCCGCCAGCGTCACCGAGATGCCCGGCCCGGCGGGAATCATCTTGGTAAAGCGGTCCACCTCTCCCGGCTCGACCCGCAGCGTACGGGCGACGTCGCGGAACGCGGCGCGGGCCTTGAGCGTGCCGAACGTGATGATCTGACCGACGGAGTCGCGCCCATACCGCTCCCGGATGTACTGAATCACCTCGCCGCGCCGCTCGAAGCAGAAGTCGAGGTCGATGTCCGGCATGGAGATGCGCTCGGGATTCAGGAACCGCTCGAACAGCAGGTCGAACTTGAGGGGATCGATATCCGTGATGCCGAGCGCATACGCAACGAGCGAGCCCGCCGCCGAGCCACGCCCCGGCCCGACCGGAATGCCGCGGTCCTTCGCCGCCTTGACGATGTCGTAGACGATCAGGAAGTAGCCCGCGTAGCCGGTGTGCGAGATCACCTGCAGCTCGTAGTCGAGCCGCTCGTGGACCACCTGGGGGACGGGGTCTCCGTAGCGCGCCGCCGCCCCCGCCCGCGCCAGATGGACGAGCAGGTCGTTGTCCGACGCGAACTCGGCGGGGCGCGGGTACTGCGGAAGGAAGTAGCGCTTCTCGAAGTCGAATTCGCACAGGTTCGCCACGCGCTGGGTTTCCCCCACGACCTCCGGGTGGTCCGGGAACAGCGCGCGCATCTCCCGCTCGGACTTGACGTAGCTCTCCTGGCCGAAGAAGCGGAAGCGGTTGGGATCGTCCAGGTCCTTGCCCGTTCCAATGGCGAGCAGCACGTCGTGGGCTTCGGCGTCCTCTTTCCTTAGATAGTGCGCGTCGTTGGTGGTGACGACCGGGAGGCCGAGCTCCCGCGCCAGCTGCAGCATGCCGGCGACGACGATCTTCTCGTCCGCGAGGCCGTGGTCCTGCACCTCGAGCCAGAAGCCGCCGGGGGGGGGGCCGAACACCCGGGCGAAGTACTGGGCGCTCGCCTTCGCCGCCTCGTAGTTCCCCTGCCGGAGGTACAGGGCGATCTCGCCCGAGAGGCAGGCGGCGAGCCCGATCAGGCCGTCCGAGTACTGCTCCAGCACCTGACGGTCGATGCGCGGCCGCCGATAGAACCCCTCCAGGAATCCGATGGAGGAGAGCTTGACGAGGTTCTGGTATCCGGTGCGGTTCCGCGCGAGCAGCACGAGATGCGAATACACGCCGGGTGCTTCGGGAGGGGGGCGCTCACGCTTGTGGCGGTCGCCGAACGCGAGGTACGCCTCGAAGCCGAGGATGGGCCGGATCTTCCGCGCCCGAGCCTCGGAGTAGAACTGCCACGCCCCGTGCAGGTTGCCGTGGTCGGTGATCGCGAGCGAGTCCATGCCCAGCGCCTGGACCCGGTCGAGCAGTTCGGGGATCCGGTTGGCGCCGTCGAGGAGGGAGTACTCGCTATGGGTGTGGAGGTGAACGAACGCCATACGGCTAGCGGAAGATATCGGCGCTCCAGCGCATTGTCAAAAGCGCATGGCGACTGATACTTTGCGGCCCATGCGCTGGGTGGCGAGTCTGTTCGCGCTGAGCCTGATGATGGCCCTTTTTCATCGCATGACCGCGGGTGCTCCGCTCGAAGCGCGCGCGACCCTGGCGCTCGGCTTCCTTCTGCTCGCCGCGTACCTCGGCGGGGAGATCGCGCGGCGCGTGCGGCTGCCGCGTCTCACGGGCTACCTGCTCGTGGGTTTCGCCGTCGGCCCCGCGTGGCTCGGCCTCGTGCAGCGCGAGGACGTGGAAGCGCTCCGGTTTATTGAAGAAGCGGCGGTCGCGCTCGTCGGGCTCGCGGCAGGGTCGGAGCTGACGCTCGACGCGCTGCGCCGGGGGCGCGTGGCACTCGCGCGCCTCGCGACCGGTACGATCGTGTTCCCCCTCCTCGCCGTCAGCCTCGTGGTACTCTCCGTCAGCCCGTGGTTCCCGCTCACACGGCATCAGCCGCTGGGCGACGCGGTGGTCGTGGCGCTCGTACTCGGCACGCTCGCCGCGGCGTCATCCCCCACCGTCACGATGGCGATGATGGGCGAGCTCGACGCCCACGGACCCGTCGCGCGCGCACTGCTCGGCCTTACCGTCGTCAAGGACGTCGCCGTCGCCCTCCTGTTCGCGCTGGTGCTCGCCCTTGGCAAGGCGCTCACGAGCGCCGGCGCCCTGAACGTCGCGGTCGCAGGGACGGCCATCCTGCAGCTGCTCGGCTCGGCGGCCGCGGGCACGCTCCTGGGCTATGCGCTCAGCCAGTACCTGGGTCTGGTGCGGCGGGAGTCGGGCGTCTTCCTCGTGGCGACGGCATTCGTCGCCGTGGAGGTGGCGCGGCTCACGCATCTCGAGACGCTGATCATCGCGCTCGCTGCCGGGTTCTACCTGGAGAACTTCGCGCCGCTGGAAGGCGAGCGGTTGCGTCGCGAGCTGAAACGCGGCTCGCTGCCGGTGTATGTGGCGTTCTTCGCGCTGGCCGGGGCTGGGCTCCGGGTCGGGATACTGGCGGATCTGTGGCCGTGGATCCTGCTGCTCGTCGGCCTCCGGCTCGTGGGCCTGCGCTACGGCCTCCTGTGGGCGGGGCGGCATTCGAGTGTGACGCCCGTCCTGGCGCGGCACGGGTGGCTCGCGCTCATATCGCAGGCGGG
>DASQAM010000154.1:0-2513 GCA_035635735.1 Gemmatimonadales bacterium
GACCAGTGGCGCGCCGCGCTCGACGCCGCCCCCGTGATCGGGCACCGCTATCTCGTGCTCGCGTGGATCCCGGCGGAAGAGCGGCACACGCTCGACGACTACAAACGCTGGGCGGAGCGCCTCAACCGTGCGGGGACCGAGGCCAAGGCTGCGGGGCTTCAGTTCGCCTACCACAACCACGACTTCGAATTCGCGCCGCTCGACGGCAAGCTGCCCTACGACGTGCTGTTGGCCGAGACCGATCCCAAGCTGGTCCAGCTGGAGGTGGACCTGTACTGGATCACCAAAGGCGGGCAGGATCCGCTGGCGTACTTCGCGCGCTGGCCCGGACGCTTCCCGATGGTCCATGTGAAGGACTCGGCCGGCCCACCGGACCACCGCATGGTGGCGGTTGGTGCGGGGAAGATCGACTTCAAGAAGATCTTCGCGCAGAGCGACCAGGCGGGAATCAAGCATTACTTCGTCGAGCACGACGACCCGGCCGATCCGTTCGCATCCATCCGCGCGAGCTGTGAGTACTTGAAGCAGCTCGAATTCTGATGGACCGGCGAGCGGCGGTGGCGGCGTTGGGAGCCGCTGCCTTCGGCTCTGCCCTGAAGGGCACTGTATCGCCGGGCCCACGCCTCAGCGTGGGAAGGCTCAAGCAGTCCGTTTCCCGCTGGCCCTATCGCGAAATCCCGCTGCCGGCGTTCGCCCGCGCGGCGGCCGGGATGGGGCTCGCAGCCATCGACCTGCTGGGCCCCGAGGATTGGAACCCCGTGCGCGAGGCGGGTCTCGTTTGCTCCATGGGCTATCCCACCGCGCGCAACGACTTCATTGCGACGGGCTTCAACGATCGGGCGAACCACCGGATGCTGCTGCGGGAGCTGGAGGAGACGCTTCCCCTCGCCGCACGCCACGGCGTCCCGAATGTGATCGCGATGTTCGGCAACCGTCGCGGCAAAACCGACGCGGAGGCGATCGACAACTGTGTGGCGGGGCTCAACCAGATCAAGGCCCAGGCGGAAACGCAGCGCGTCACCATCTGCCTCGAGCTCCTGAACAGCAAGGTGGATCACGCCGACTACCAAGGCGACCGCACCGCCTTCGGGGTCGCCGTGGCCAAAGCGGTGGGCTCGCCACGCGTCAAGCTGCTGTACGACATCTATCACATGCAGATCATGGAAGGCGACATCATCCGCACCATCCGCGACAACAAAGATTGGATCGCCCATTTCCACACCGGCGGCGTGCCGGGGCGTCACGAGCTGGACGGCACGCAGGAGCTGAACTGGCGCGCGGTGGCATCGGCCATCGCCGACACCGGTTTCGCGGGGTTCGTGGCGCACGAGTTCGTCCCGACCCGCGATCCGCTCACGTCGCTGCGTGAGGCAGTGGCGGTGTGCAACGTCTAACAGGGTGGGTTCGAGCATGACGATAGTCCGGCAGGCGAAGGTCTACGACGTGTGCATCGTCGGCTCGGGGGCCGGCGGAGGAATGGCGGCCTACGCGCTCACCAAGGCCGGAGCCGACGTCGTGGTGCTCGAAGCGGGTGGGCCGTGGGACAACGCGAAAGATTCGGCGATGCTGACCTGGCCGTACGAGTCGCCGCGTCGCGGGAAATCCACGAAGGAGCGACCGTTCGGGGAGTTCGACGCCTGCATCGGCGGGTGGGAAATTCCCGGCGAGCCCTACACGCGGGCGCCGGGCACCGACTTCAGCTGGTGGCGGGCCCGCATGGTGGGCGGCCGGACCAATCACTGGGGCCGCATTTCGCTCCGCTTCGGACCGCGCGACTTCAAGCGTAAAGCCCTAGACGGCCTGGGCGACGATTGGCCGATCTCCTACGACGACGTCGCGCCCTATTACGACAAGATCGATCGGCTGATCGGGCTCTTCGGCAGCAACGAGAGCCTGCCGAACGAGCCGAACGGCGTGTTCCTGCCGCCCCCACGCCCTCGTTGCCACGAGCTGCTCGTCAAGCAGGCGGCCGACCGGCTGCACGTCACCTGCATTCCGGCACGCCTCTCGATCCTGACGCGGCCGCTGAACGGCCGGGCGGCGTGCCACTACTGCGGCCAATGCAACCGGGGCTGCCGGGTCAACGCGAACTTCACCTCCACCAACGTGCTGATCGCGCCCGCCCTCGCCACCGGGAAGCTCACGCTGCTCACGAACGCGATGGCGCGTGAGGTGCTGATGGATGCGAGCGGCCGCGCCACCGGCGTCGCCTACGTCGACAAGGCGACCGGGGCGGACCGGCGCGTGCGCGCCAAAGTGGTGGTCCTGGCCGCGAGCGCCTTGGAGACCGCCCGCCTGCTGCTCAACTCCAAGTCGTCCCTGTTCCCGAACGGCCTGGCGAACTCGAGCGGCACGGTCGGCAAGTACATCACCGACACGACCGGCACGGACGTCGGCGGGTTCATCCCGAAGATGACGGACCACGTGCCCCACAACCACGACGGCGTGGGGGGCATGCATCTCTACATGCCGTGGTGGCTCGACAACGCGAAGCTCGACTTCCCGCGCGGCTA
>DASQAM010000155.1:0-5757 GCA_035635735.1 Gemmatimonadales bacterium
GCTGGCCCCGCCACGGCATAGTACGCCTGCGCCCGGATCAGCTCGTTCCGGAACTCCAGCCCGCCATGCACCTCGCGCAGGAACCCCTCTTCCTTCAAGCGGGATAGAGCTTCGCCGGCTGCCGCAGCGGAAAGCTCCACAACTTCGTAGAGCGACAGGTCCGCAAGCCTCCTTCCGAGCACGGCGGCTAGGTCGAGGGCCGCCCGTGTCGGATGGTCGAGCCGCCGAATCTGGCGCTCGAACACAGCGCCGATGGCCCGCGGGATGCCGATGTTCGCGGCCGGCTGCGTGTTGAGTGCCTCCAGATCGCTGAGCAGCGAGGTCGATCCGTGCGCCAGCCATTCCTTCGTGAGAAGCTCGAGCGCCAGAGGATTGCCGTTGCTCGCCTGAAGGATGCGCGCCACCGGCACGTCCGCGATCCGAGCCCCTGCCTTCCCGACCCGCGCAGCGACCAGCCGCTCGGCCGGCTCGCGCGGCAGCGGCTCGAGCTCCACCGTCTCGAGCGCCTCGATCTTGCCGTCGGACATCAGCGCGCTCGGACCGGCGACCATCCGCAGCTCGTTGGATCGCGCCGTGAGAATCACCAGGAGTCGCGTACGCGGCAGCTTGCGGGCCACGATGTGGAGAATCGCGACCGTGGCGTTGTCGGCAGCGTGGACGTCGTCCACCACGAGGACCAGAGGACTTTCTTCCGTAGCGGCCTGGACCGCCTTGAGGAAGCAGTCAGCGAGACGCAACGGAATGACCTCGGCCGCCCATTCCACGGGCTTCGGCACGCCGGGGAACATGGTGAAAATCTCCGGCGCGACGCGCGTCAATTCGCTCAGCGCCTCCGGGTCCGCTCCTCCAATCGCGCGCTGCAGCGTCAGCTGCTTCACCAGCTCGGCGAGCACGGCGAAGGGCAGTTCGCGCTCCGCATCGTATGCCTGGGCACGCGCAATCGCCGCCCCCTCCATCTGACAGGTCGACACGAACGCGTTCGTAAGAGTGGTCTTTCCCACGCCAGGATCGCCGAGCAGGGCGACGATGTGGGGCTCGCGCCGTCGCACCCCGAGCCACGCGTCATACAGACGCGCGAACTCGCGCTCGCGTCCGATGAGCGGTTCGGCCTCGAAGCGCCGCTCGTGACGCTCCGACACTTGCCCGGCTTTGGTTGGCCGCGGTGCCGCGCGTCGGCCTTCCCGAAGCAGGCCCGCGATGCGAACCAGGTCGGAGCTCGGCTTCGCGCCCAGCTCCTCCGCCAGCCGCGTCTCAAACCGCCCGTACACCTTGAGCGCATTGCTCCGATCGCCCACCCACGCCCGCGCTTCCATCACGCCTCGCACGCCGTCCTCGGACAGGGGATCGAGCTCGAGCAGCAGCTGCGCGTGCCTCTCCACGGTTTCGAAGTCGCCGATGCGGCGCCCGTCATCCATCTGCTTCACGAGGGAATCCCGGATTCGCGGCATCAGCTTCGCCCGCCACTCGTCCTTCCACTGCTCAAATTGGACCGCTCCCGGCACCTCGAATCCATCAAGGAACTGACCACGGATCCGAGTCTCGGAGGCATCGAGCCGGGTCAGGTCCACTTGAACCGCTCCCGCCACGAGCGCGAGGGAGGCCCGTTGTACGACGAGATGGTCCCGCCCAATTCTCTCCTTTAGGACGGTCAACGCCTGGGCGAGCGAGTGTCGGGCCCGCGGCGCCGCTACGTCGGGCCATAACAGATCCATCAGGTAGTCGCGCGTGAGCTTCCGTCCCGCTTCAACGGCGAGCCGAATCAGCAGCGCGAAGTGCTTGCGCGTGCGGAAGCGGACCTGCTCGCCGGCCTGCGTGAGGAGGAGGGGAGCGCCTAGTGTGAGGAGTTGCAGGTGCGGCACCAAACGGCACGGCTCGCGACGTTTCGGAATGGTACCATTAGGCACCCAAATCAACCGGGTGTCAACAAAGTGTGGCTGAACCGGATAGAGCCGCTTCTGAGGAGGAGGCTAGGGCACGGTCAAAACGCCGGCACCGCCTCCAGGAGATCGGCCACGGCCCCACCCATGGGTCCCCCGCGAGCACCGGCTGCACCGGCCTGAGCGCTACGGACGCATTCGTGAGCGTCACGCGTGCGAGTATCAACCGCCCAGGCCCGTGAACCGCGCGGCGCGTTCGACCTTCCGTTCTGAGGATCGAGTCGCGGCGAGCCGACGGCCGTCACGCTGCGCTGGCCGAGGCTCTCATTCCGCGTTACAATCCGCACCCCCGTCCCACTCCCCAGGGAGGAACTATGAAAGCACGTCTCGTCATCCCGGTCCTGGCCGCCGCCTGCGTCAGCCTGCTGAGCTGCGACCGGGTTCCCAGCGACCTGCGAAACCCGGGTCGCCCATCCTTCATTACCGACGGCACGCTCGATGGGAATGCCCATCCCGCCGTCGTCCTCATCATCATGGACATCGCCGGCAAGCCGGCGTTCCGCTGCTCCGGCACCATCATCGCCCCGAAACTCGTGCTCACCGCCGGTCACTGCGCCGGCGAGCCGGGCGAGTTCTCGGGCCTCCGCATCTTCAATGAGGCCGATGTCCAGGACGACCCGACCTACCCCGGCCCCGGCGGCCCCAACACCATCGAGGCCACCGCGTGGCACTCGCACCCCCAATTCACCGAGAGCCTTTTCTTCCTACACGACGTGGGGGTCGTCCTGCTCTCCAAGGCGGTAAAACTCTCCGCCGGCCAGTATGGCAAGCTGCCCACGCAGGACCAGCTCGATGCCCTGAAGCCGAGCAGCGCGACCACGTTCACCGCCGTGGGCTACGGGCTGCAGGAAATCAATCCGGTGCACATCGAGTCGCAGCGGATCCGCATGTTCGCCGAGCCGCACCTGATCCAGATCAACGGCGGCATCGTGGGGGATTACTCGCTCCTGCTCTCGAACAACGCCTCCACCGGCGGCACCTGCTTCGGCGACTCGGGCGGGCCCAACTACCTCGGCTCGAGCAACGTGATCGCCGGCGTGACCTCGTTCGGGCTCAATGGCACGTGTGGCGGCACCGGAGGCGTGTTCCGCATGGACCGGGAGAACGTGCTGGATTTCGTGGGACAGTACCTGAAGTAGCCCAGCTCACCACGTAGCGGTACCCGATGGGCGGCACGGTACGCTCGATCTACGGGCTGGTGGCGGCCGCAGTGGCCGCCACCGCGCCCGCGGGCGGGCAGTCGGTCCAGTACCGCTCGGCCGCAGGCGTCGAATACCGCGCGCAGCGCGACACGGGCGCCATTGCCCGCGCCGAGAGCGCCCTCGCCGCCGATCCCCGCAGCGTGGAGCGGATCGTTCAGCTCGGCGTCGCCCAGTCCGGCGCACGCCAATTCCGCGAAGCCATCCAGACGTTCACGCGCGGGCTCACGATCGCGCCGGACGACGCGGTGCTGTATCGCTGGCGCGGCCATCGCTACCTCTCGGTGCGCGAGTTCGACCGGGCGCTGGACGATCTCACGCGCGGCAGTCGCCTCGACAGCACCAATTACGGCATCTGGTACCACCTGGGGATCGTCCGCTACGCCCGAGGTGACTTCGCCGCTGCGGCCGACGCCTTCGCACGCGCGCAGCGACGGCCTCCGGACGCCGCCGAGCTGGCGGGCGCGACCGATTGGCTGTGGATGTCGCTGTCGCGGGCGGGGCGGGCGGCGGAGGCGCGCGCGATGCTGGACCACCACCCCGACTCGCTTGCCGCGGCGAACGCGTACGCGCAACGCCTGCGGCTGTATCGCGGGCAGATCGGCCCAGACGACGTGATCACAGCGGCCGATACCGGCGATGTCGCGGTGGCGACGCTGAGCTACGGGGTGGGCAACTGGTATCTGGTGCGCGGCGACACCGCGCACGCGCGTGCCTGGTTCGAGCGCTCGGTGCGCTCCGGCGGCTGGCCCGCGTTCGGATTCATCATGTCCGAAGTCGAGCTGCGGCGATTGCAGTAAAGGAGGTCGTCATGCGCCACATTCTGCTCGTTGCGATGCTGGCCCTCGCACCAGCGCTCTCCGCCCAGGTCACCGGCCAGCGAACCCGAGAGCAGATCCGGGCGTCCTACGACGCCCATCAGGGCGATTTCGATTATCTGCTCGGCGATTGGCAGTTCACCTCCGTGAGCCAAGAGTTTGGGAAGGGCCGCGGCTACTGGAGTGCGGTGCGCCTGGCCGAGGGGGCGCAAGTTCTGGACGAGTATCGGGTCGTGGGCGACAGTGGCGAGACGTACTACGTCACCAACACGCTGCGTGCTTACAACGCCGTCCTCGATCAGTGGGAGCTGGTCTCCACCGAGGGCGGCACCGGATTGCAGAACATCGGAACCGGCCATCGGATCGGCGCGGAAATGCACATCGAGCAGAAGTTCGGCGTGACGAGCCCGAACCCGTCGATCTGGCGGATCCGCTACTACGACATCGGGCCCGACCGTTTCTCCTGGACCGGCGATCGCTCCACGGATGGCGGGAAGACGTGGACGGCGAAGTGGCTGCAGATCGAGGCTCGCCGCATCGGGCCGCCGCGGCGCCTGGGCCCGCTCGCACCCGCCAAGAGATGAGCGATCCGCTCGACTCCGGCCACGTGTCGGGGACCCTCGAGCGCGCAACGGACACGAGATCGCCCTACTAGGCGCCTGAGCCCGCTCCCTGCAGGTTTGCACCATGCAGGGGACCATATCTGGGCTCGTCGCATCCTACGGCTACGTCGTTCTCTTTTTCCTGGTGGGCCTCGAGAGCCTCGGGATCCCGGTCCCGGGCGAGACCGTGCTGGTCACGGCGGCCGCGTTCGCCGCGCTCGGCCATCTCTCGATCTATGCGGTTGTGGCAACCGCGGTCGCCGCGGCCATCATCGGCGACAACGGCGGCTACTGGATAGGGCGGACGGGCGGCATCGCGCTGGTGCGGCGCTATGGGCGGTTCATTCACCTCAACCAATCGCATCTCGAGCGCAGCCGCCGCTTCTTTGAGCGGCACGGGCCCAAAACGGTTTTCATCGGCCGCTTCATCGCGCTGCTGCGCACCTGGGCCGCGGTGCTCGCGGGCGCGGCCCACATGCCGTACCGCACCTTCCTGGTCTACAACGCGCTCGGCGCCGTGTGCTGGTCGGTGATGGTTGGCACCCTCGGCTACGTATTCGGCCGCAACCTGCCCCAGCTCGAGCGCTACCTGGGTCAGGCCAGCCTGGCCGGCGTCTTGCTCGTCGCGCTGGTCGTGGGGCTCGCGTTCGGGTGGCGCTGGTTTGCGACGAACCGCGATCGACTGGTCGAACGTACCCAGCTCGTCTGGCAGCGCGTCCTCAAATACCTCGGGCTCCACCTCACCATCGGATTCGTCATCAGCCTGGTGGGCCTGTGGCTGTTTGGCGCGATCACGGAAGACGTCATCCATCACGACCCGCTCACCCGGTTCGACACGGTCCTCCTCGAGTGGTTGCATGGGCACGCCACGCCAACAGGGTACGCCATGTTCCACGCGATCACGCTGCTCGGCTCGCCCGTCACGCTGACCGTCTTAGCGCTCGGGATGGGCCTCGTCCTCGCGGCCCGGCGTCAGTGGATCTTGCTGGGCGGCTGGCTCGCTGCGTTCGCCGGCGGCGGTCTGCTCGATGCGGTGCTCAAGCTCGAGATCCGCCGCCCGCGGCCGCCCTATGCCGCCGCGTTCCTCCAGCACTACAGCTGGAGTTTTCCGAGTGGCCACGCGATGGGCTCGCTGATCGGCTACGGCATGCTCGCCTACGTCCTCGGAGTCCTCTGGATCCATCGCCGGAGCGCACAAATC
>DASQAM010000156.1:0-3822 GCA_035635735.1 Gemmatimonadales bacterium
ATCACCGCCCTAGACCTGCTGGAGCTCGGGGTGATCGACGAGATCATCGCCGAGCCGCCGGGCGGGGCGCACGCCGACCCCGAGGCCGCCGCCGCGGCGCTGGGCGAAACGCTGCGACGCCACGTGCGGCACCTGCGCAAGATCAGGATCGAGAAACTCCTTAAACGCCGGGAGGAGAAGTACCTTTCGATGGGTGCGTTGAGCGAGAAGTGAGTTGACCGACGTCATCGAGGTCCGGTTCAAAGGGAATCGGAAAGAATTTTTCTCCTGGCCGTCCGCCGAGCCGCTCTCCCTGCACGATTCCGTGATCGTGGAGGTGGACCGGGGGCAGGACCTCGGTCGGGTGTCCGCGGTGGGCCCGGTCGCCGCGAAGAAGTGTGCGGGTAGCTGCAGCGGCTGCAGCCTCGCAAGTCCTCACCCCCCTTCCCCCTCTCCGCAAAGCGGAGAGGGGGAGCGAGGGGGTGAGGTTGCCGTCCGCCGCATCCTCCGCCGCGCCACCGCCGACGACGCCGCCGTCGCCGAGCAGCTGCACCGCGAGGAGGAGGACGTCCGGCGCCGGGTGATGGAACGGGTCCGCGGTCACACCCTCCCCATGAAGGTCTCGGACGCCGAGTGGCAATGGGACAGAAAGAAGCTCACCGTGTACTTCACGGCCGAGCAGCGGGTGGACTTCCGCGCGCTGGTGCGCGAGCTCGCGAGCCTGTTCCACACGCGCATCGAGCTGCGGCAGATCGGCGCGCGCGACGAGGCCAAGCGGCTCGACGGGGTGGGCCGCTGCGGCCGCCAATACTGCTGCTCCAGCTGGCTGCCGGAGCTGCGGCCGGTCAGCCTGACGCTCGCCAAGGACCAACACCTCTCCCTCAATCCGTCACAGATCTCGGGAGGATGCGGCCGATTGCTGTGCTGCCTCCGCTACGAGCACGATTTCTACGTGCAGACGCGCAAGCGGTTCCCCAAAGAGGGACGGGTGCTGCGCACCGCCCTGGGGGCCGAGCGTGTGCTGGCGGTGGATATCTTCCGGGAGACCGTCACCCTCCGCACAGATGAAGGCGACACGCGCGTGGTGTCGCTCGAGAAGCTTAAAGGCGAAGTCTCGGGAGCGGATGCCTAAGTTCTACCTGACCACCGCGATCGACTACTCGAACGGCGAGCCGCATCTGGGCCACGCGCTCGAGAAAATCGGGGCCGACTGCATCGCGCGCTATCACCGGCTGCGCGGCGACGCTGTCCACTTCCTGATGGGGATGGACGAGCACAGCCAGTCGGTGATCCAGGCGGCGGCCCGCGCCGGCGGGACGCCGCAGGCATGGGTGGACCGGATGGCGGCGACGTTCGCCGACTACTGGCACCGCCTCCACTGTTCGAACGACGACTGGATCCGCACCACGGAACCGCGGCACGCCCGCGCGGTGGCGGCCCTGCTCGAGCGCATCCAGCAGCACCACCCGGCGGATCTGTTCGAGGCGGAGTACGAAGGGTTGTACTGCACGGGATGCGAGGAGTTCAAGACGGGGGCGCAGATCGTCGATGGGCACTGCCTCGAGCATCCCACGCTCGAGCTGATCCCGACCAAGGAGCGCAATCACTTCTTCCGCCTGAGCGCGTACCGTGACGCGGTGCTCGACCGCATCCGCTCGGGCTCGCTGACGGTGCAGCCCGAGATCCGCCGCAACGAGGTGCTGCGCCTGCTCGAGGCCGGCCTGCAGGACATCTCGATCTCGCGGCAGCGCCAGCCGTGGGGCATCCCGTTCCCCGGCGACCCGCAGCAGACCGTGTACGTCTGGTTCGACGCGCTGATCAACTACCTCTCGGCGACCAGCTTCCCAGCGCCCGGCTACGACCGTCTCTGGCCGGCCGATCTGCACGTCGTGGGCAAGGGGATCACGCGTTTTCATTGCGTCATCTGGCCCGCGATGCTGCTCGCCGCCGGGCTCCCGCCCCCGCGCGCCGTGTGGGCACACGGCTACGTGCAGTGGTCGGGCACCAAGATGAGCAAGACCGCCGGCACGGCCGTCACCCTCGGCGAGGCGATCGATCGACACGGCGCCGATGCGCTGCGCTACTTCCTGCTCCGCGAGGTCGGCTTCGACAACGACGGCGACTTCACCTGGGAGCGCTTCGACGCGCGCTATACCTCGGAGCTCGCCGACACCGTCGGCAACCTCGTGTCGCGCGCGCTCACGATGATCGTGAACTACCGCGCGGGCACGGTACCACGCGACCCCAAGAACTACGACACGCCGCTCGAAGACGCGGCCCGGGGCGCGCTCGCCGCGTACGCGCGCGCCATGGACGCGAACCGCCTGCAGGAGGGCGCCGCCCAGCTCGTGGCGCTGGCGAGCGCCGCGAACCGATACGTCGAAGAGACGGCGCCCTACAAGCTCGCAAAGCAGCCGGAGCGGGCAGCCGAGCTCGACTCGGTGCTCGCGAACTTGGCCCGCACCGTCGCCCGGATCGCCGTGCTCGGGCGGCCGTTCCTTCCCGCTACCGCGGAAACCGTCTGGGCAACGGTGGGATCGCCTCCCCCCGGTCCACTGGAGCGCGTCCGGCTGGGCGACCTGGATGCCCTGGATCTGGCGGGGCGGCAGGTCCAGAAGCCTCCCATCCTGTTCCCCAAGCCCCGGCTCGCCCCCGCATAAGTGCCAGAACGAGTGTGATTTGCGTCACCATCGGTCGAGTTGACGCCTTTCCAATCCAGCCGTACTTTAGACGTCCACACCTGGGAACCGGACCCCACGCCCTGTCCGGGTTCTCCCTTTGGCAGGTCCTGATGGACCGGCGCTTTTTCTGTGCCGGGGCTAACGGTTTTGATGCGAGGTCACGGCGAGCGGATGCGCAAGAAGGCGGAACAACGTTGGACGGTCATGGTGGTGCCGCACGGCTCGGGGTCGTCCCGCGCCGTGGAGGTGTCACAGACCTTCGTCAAAGCGCTCGTCGGCATCGGCAGCGTGGTGGCATTGACCTTCCTGGTGCTGGGCGTCGCCGCGATTTCGCGCGGCGTGAACATCACGCATAGCCGCGCGCTCGAGAACGAGAATCGCCTGCTCGCGGACGAGATCCAGCGGATGCGCGAGCGCATGACGGGGCTGCGGGACACGCTGCAGCGGTTCGGGCAACGTGAACAGGAGCTACGGTTGCTCGCCGGGCTCACGCCGACCGACACGACCGTGCAGCAGGCGGGCATCGGCGGTCCGGCGGGGACCTGGTCGGAGCGCGACAGCCTCAAGGCGCTCGGCACTGGCGGCCAGCAGGCGCTCGCGGCACGGGCCGACGTCGATGCGCTCGCGCGGCGCGCCAACATTCTGGTGCGGTCGCTGAACGAAGCGTACGACTCGCTGTCCAAGAACCGGGCGCGCCTCGCCGCGACGCCGTCGATCATGCCCACCAAGGGTTGGCTCACGAGCGCGTTCATGCGAGAGCGCATCCACCCGATTCTTCACCTGGCGCGCCCACACGAGGGGATCGACGTGACGGCGCCGATGGGGGCGGAAATCGAAGCGCCCGCGGCGGGCATCGTGACCGAGGTGCGGTGGGAGGAGGGCTACGGCAACATCGTCACGATGGATCACGGCTTCGGGCTGGTGACGCGCTTCGCCCATTGCTCGAAGATCCTCGTCGTGCGTGGCCAGCGCGTGAAGCGTGGGCAGGTGATCGCGAGGGTCGGCTCGACCGGGCTCTCCACGGGACCGCACCTGCACTATGAGGTGTGGGTGAACCACAAGCCGGTGGATCCGATGAAGTACGTCATGCCCGATGCCATCGTGGACTGACGGGCGAGCGGTGGATCGTGGTGGGGGGCGCAGGGTGCTGCGCCCCCTGCGT
>DASQAM010000157.1:0-5313 GCA_035635735.1 Gemmatimonadales bacterium
AGAAACCGGTAGCCCTTGGTCGCGAGGTCGAGATACGCGAGGCGGTGAAACTCGACGCCCTGGTCGGTCGAGAGATAGATTCCCTTGCGGTCGCGGCTGAATGTCGCGTCACCGTACGCCACCGGCTCACTTCCGGGCTGCGGCGCGAGCAGGGTTTTCTTGCCGCTGGCTACGTCCACCAGCCACAGATAGCTCTCGTTGACCGACACCCCTTGCCGAAGGAGGATGGTGCGGTCGTCGGGCGACCAATCGAGGGGCGCGTACCCGCCGCCCTGCAGCTCCAGCACCATGCGATCGCTGGCGGGGTTGCTCGGGTCGACGACCCACAGGTCCAGGTCCCTCCCGTTGCGGCGCGTGGACATGTAGGCGTAGCGGTCGCCCTTATGCGACCAGGTGCCACCCACGTTGCGCGACTTCCCGTCGGTGAGCAGCGTAATTTCCCCGGTCGCCACGTCGTAACGATACTTCTGGAAGAACTCCGCACCCCCGACGTCCTTCGTGAAGACGATGTAGCGACCGTCCGTGGGTTGATACGACGCGCCGGACACGGGATCGGGGAAGAAGGTGAGCTGCGTGCGGTCGCCGCTGGGTGACCGCACGCGGTGGAGCTGTTGTGCGTCGCCGAACCGCGTGCCGATGATCATCTCGCGCCGCGTCGGATGCCAGTCCCAGAACGCGGCTGAGCGGAACTCGCTGTACGGGCGCGCCGCCGCGGCGATGGCCGCGGGCACCGGCGGGAGCCCGTCGGTCACGAGGTTGTCGTTCGGCGCGACGACTTCGGACTGAGCGAGCGCCGGGCGGGGGACGAGGAGGGCGGCGGTAAGAAACAGACACGACAGCTTGGGCATGTGCGCACCCACGGGCGATGTAGGTGGACAAAGCTACGGCGGTCCTCGCCGATATACAGCCCCCCGCATAGCTTTCCGCGGACCCCGGACGACGGGGAAGGGGGAGGAATGACGGACTACCGCTATCCTGATAGCCACGTTTTCTACCGCAAGCTCGGTCGCAGCTACCCGCGCATCGTGCGCGGTGAGGGCTGCTGGTTGTACGACGAGCAGGGGAAGGGCTACCTGGACGCCGTCGGCGGCGCCTACGTCGCGAATCTCGGCCACTCGAACCCGGAGATCGCGGAAGCGCTGGCGCACCAGGCACGCGAGTTCGGCTACGTCTCGGGCACCGCGTTCACGCACGGCCCGGTGGAGGAGCTCGCCCGCGAGCTCGCCGCCACGCTCCCGGGCGAGCTCGACAAGCTCTATTTCCTCTCCAGTGGCTCGGAAGCGGTCGAAGCCGCCTTGAAGCTCGCCCGGCAATACTGGATTGAGGCCGGCAAGCCCGGCAAACATCGTATCATCGCGCTCAACCCATCCTATCACGGGAACACCCTGCTGGCCCTCTCGGCTTCGGCGCGCGAGCAGTACAAGCTTCCCTTTCGCGAGTGGCTCGTCGACGTCGAGCACATTCCCGCGCCCTATCCGTACCGCTGCGGCTGCCGCGGCGACGACCCGACCTGCCCGGCCTGCAGCGGCGCGGCGCTCGAGCACGCGATCGAGCGCGCGGGCGCCGACACGGTCGCTGCCTTCATCGCGGAGCCGGTCGGCGGCTCGTCCACCGGGGCATCCACGCCGCGCCCCGATTACTTCCGGACGATCCGTGAGATCTGCGACCGGCACGACGTGCTCTTCGTGGCCGACGAGATCCTGTGCGGGGCCGGCCGGACCGGCAGCTGGTGGGCGATCGAGCCGTATGGCGTCGCCCCCGACCTCATGACGTTGGGCAAGGGGATCTCGGGCGGCTACGCCGCGCTCTCGGCGGTGGCCGCGCCCGAACGGATCGTCGACGTGATCGCGAACGGCTCCGGGAGCCTGCTGCACGGCCAGACCTTCTCGTTTCACCCAGTCGCGTGTGCGGCCGGGCTCGCCGCGGTTCGCGTGCTCAAGCGAGACCGGCTCGTCGAGCGGTGCGCGAAGGTCGGCCGAGTCCTGCAGCGTCGCCTTGCCACCGTCGCCGAGCTGCCCCACGTGGGGGATGTCCGGGGGCGTGGACTGCTCGCGGGGATCGAGTTCGTGGAGGACAAGGCCACCCGCGCCCCGTTCCCACGTGCGGCGAAGTTCGTCGAGGCGTTCACCGAGGCGGCCCATGGGGCCGGGCTCGTCGTATGGCCCAACGTCGGCCATGCGGATGGCGTGAACGGCGATCTCGTCGCCGTGGCGCCACCGTTCATCATCACGGAGCAGGAAATCGAGGAGCTGGTGACTCGGTTCACGAGTGCCCATGCAGTGGCGCTGAAAGCAGTCAAGGCAGGAGTGAGGTAACGCATGACGGCCACCGTTCCGACGCCCTCGAAGATCACGTACACCTCGGCGGACGTCGACTGGGAGGCGTTTCACCGCCAGTTCGACGACGCTCTGGTGCGCATTCGGGCGCAGCTCGGCCGCGACTACCCGATCTACATCGGGCGAGAGGCGGTGCCCTCAGGTGGTCCCCCGATCGTGGACGCCTCGCCGATCGACACCGGCGTGATGCTCGGGCGGTTCGCCACCGCGACCACGGAGCAGGTGGGACGCGCCGTGGCCGCCGCGAAGGCGGCGCAGCGTGACTGGGCGCACCGGCCGTGGCGCGACCGGCTCGCGATCCTGCGCCGGGCGGCGAGCCTCATCCGCGAGCGCAAGTTCGAGCTCGCGGCGATCATGGCCCTGGAGGTCGGCAAGAGCCGGCTCGAGTCCATGGGAGACGCCGAAGAGTCCGCCGACCTGATCGACTACTATGGCCAGGAGCTGGAGGACGCGAACGGCTTCGTGCGTCAGATGGCCAAGGTGACGGCGGTCGAGCGAAACACCGATGTCCTCCGACCCTACGGGGTATTCGCCTGCATCGCGCCGTTCAACTTCCCGCTCGCCTTGTCCACAGGCATGTCCGCCGCGGCGCTCATGACGGGCAATGCCGTCGTATACAAGCCCGCCGAGGACGCGCCGTGGACCGGACTCAAGCTGTACGAGGTGTACCGGGATGCCGGCGTTCCGCCGGGGGCATTCAACTATATCCCGGGCACGGGGGAGGTCACGGGGGAGGCGCTGTGGCGGCACCCGGGCATCGATGGCGTCGTCTTCACGGGGTCGAAGGCGGTGGGGATGCACATTCACCAGGGCCTCTCCCGCCCATGGATCAAGCCGTGCCTGCTCGAGATGGGTGGGAAGAACGCCGCGATCGTCATGGACTCGGCGGATCTGGATGCGGCGGCGGAAGGGATCACACGCTCCGCATTCGGGCTGCAGAACCAGAAGTGCAGCGCGACGTCGCGCGTCTACGTGCATCAGCGCGTCGCCAAAGCCTTGGTGGAGAAGCTGATCGAGCAGACGAAAGCGCTCAAGCTCGGGGACCCGACCGAGCGGGACGTGTTCTTCGGTCCGGTAATCAACGCGGCGGCGGTCGAGCGTTTCGCGAGGGCCGTGGCGCAGGCGCGGCAGGAGGGGACGGTCCTCGAGGGCGGGGAGCGGCTGCAGGGTGGGCGCCTCGGCCGCGGCCACTTCGTGGCGCCCACGATCGTCCGGCTGCCGCTCTGGTCCTCCCTCTTCTTCGAAGAGCTGTTCGTGCCGATCCTGGCGGTTGGCGAGGTGGCGGGGCTCGAGCAGGCGCTCGCGGAGGCCAACAAGGCGGAGTACGGCCTCACGGCGGGCATCTTCTCGAAGAGGCCTGAGGAGATAGAGCGCTTCTTCGACGAGGTCGAAGCCGGCGTGTGTTACGTGAACAAGCGGACGGGTGCGACCACAGGCGCGTGGCCGGGGGCGCAGCCGTTCACGGGCTGGAAGGGATCGGGCTCGACGGGGAAGGGCGGGTGCGGGCCGTACTATGTCGCGCAGTTCCTGCGGGAGCAGAGCCGAACCGTGATCGAGGAGTCGTGATGAAGCGGGATTATCCCCGGATCGTAGTGGCGCCGCCCGGCCCGAAGGCGAAGGCGATCGTCGAGCGGCAGAATCGCTGGTCGTCCACGTCCTATCCCAAGGAGTACCCGCTCGCGATCGCGCGCGGAGAGCGCGCCATGGTCGAGGACGTGGACGGGAACCGCTATCTCGACTTCATGGCCGGGATTGCGGTCGCGTCCACGGGCTACGGCCATCCCAAAGTGGTCCAAGCTATCCAGGAGGCGGCGGGCCGGTTTCTCCACATCTGCGGCAGCGATTTTTACTTCGAGAGCTTCGCCGCGCTGTGCGAGCGACTGGCGCAGCTCGCGCCGGGCAAGAGCAAGAAGCGTGTGTTTCTTTCGAACTCGGGAACCGAAGCGGTCGAAGGCGCGATCAAGCTCGCGCGGCACTCGACGGGACGCCCCGCCATTGTCGCGTTCACGGGCGCGTTCCACGGCCGCACGTACGGGGGGTTGAGCCTCACGGCCAGCAAGTCGATCCAGCGC
Organism: Gemmatimonadales bacterium; assembly: GCA_035635735.1. GTDB lineage: Bacteria > Gemmatimonadota > Gemmatimonadetes > Gemmatimonadales > GWC2-71-9 > AG41. The sequence continues at coordinate 4,409 of DASQAM010000157.1, forward strand.
GCCGGCTTCGCGCCGTTCCTCCCCGAGGTGTACCACGTGCCCTACGGCTACCGCTACCACTGCGACTTCTGCCGCACCGAGCCCGCGTGCACCATGCGGTGCGTATCGTCCATCGAGGACGACCTGTTCGCCAAGCGGCTGGACCCGAAGAGCGTTGCCGCGGTGTTCGTGGAGCCGATCCAGGGCGAGGGCGGCTATGTGGTCCCTCCGCCCGGCTATTTGCAGGCTCTGCGGGAGTTGTGCGACCGCCACGGCATCCTGCTCGTGTGCGACGAGGTGCAATGCGGCATAGGACGGACCGGCAAAATGTGGGCGTGCGAGCACGAGGGGATCGAGCCCGATGTGCTGCTCGCGGCCAAGGGGCTCGGCAGCGGCATGCCGATCGGCGCGATCGTTGCCAAGGAATCGATCATGAAATGGCAGCCGGGTGCCCACGGCAGCACGTTCGGGGGGAACCCGGTGTGCTGCGCGGCGGCCCTCGCCACCCTCGACGTCGTGGAGCGCGAGCTCCTGCCCAACGTGCCGCGCCTGGGCGAGCGGCTGCGCGCCGGTGCGACGCGGCTGCAGGAGAAGTATGCCGTCATCGGGGACGTGCGCGGGCGGGGTCTGATGATCGGCGTCGAGTTCGTGAAGGACCGGGCGACCCGAGAGCCCGCACCCGAGATCCCGCACGAGCTGGTGGAGCGGGCGTTCCGGAAAGGCCTGCTGCTCCTGGGCGCGGGGAAGAGCGCGCTACGACTCGCGCCACCCCTCGTCGTAGACGAATACGACGTGGACACCGCGCTGCGCATCATCGACGAGTGCCTGAGAGAAATGACGGATTAGGTGTCGTCCAAGGTCATGTCGATGCGGGACGCCGTCTCCCGCTTCGTCCACGACGGTGACACCGTCGTCATCGAAGGTTT
>DASQAM010000158.1:0-16823 GCA_035635735.1 Gemmatimonadales bacterium
GGATGTGTTGTCGAGCGACTTCGTCCGCACCGCTCGCGCCAAGGGGCTGAGCGAGGCGGCGGTGATCCTGCGGCACGGCTTCCGCAACGCGCTGATCCCGGTCATCACCGTGATCGGACTCGACACCGGGAGCTACCTCACTGGCAGCATTCTCACCGAGACGATCTTTGGATGGCCCGGCCTCGGCCGCTACGTGCTGAGCGCGATCGAGAAGCGGGATCTCCCCGCCATCCAGGGGAGCATCCTGTTCATGTCCCTGGTATTCCTCCTCGTGAACCTCGTGACGGACCTGGTCTATGCGAAGGCTGATCCTCGCATCGCTTACGATTAGCTCCTCGATCGCGGCCCAGACGCCGGCCGCCCGGCCGCGTACCGCCCCGCTCAAGGGATCGCTCGAACAGCGGCTCGCGCAGCTGATCGACGTGCCCCCGTTCAACCGGGCCACGTGGGGGATCTACGTCGTGGACGACCGCGGCCGCGTGCTGTACCAGCGCAATGCGGACCGCTTCTCGGTGCCCGCCAGCAACACCAAGCTGGTCGTCACCGCGGCGGCGGCCGTGCTCCTCCCGCCGGACTATCGCGTGACGACGAGTCTGTACGTGAATGGCCGGGTGGACGCCGCGGTGCTGCAAGGCGACCTGATCCTGTACGGGCGTGGCGATCCCACCTGGTCGACGCGCTGCTACGGCGTGGATACCCTCGCCCCGGGCGTGTGCGACTCGAGCTTTACGGCCATCGACGCGATCGCCGATTCGGTCAGGGCCAAGGGGATCCGACGCATCACGGGCAAGCTCGTAGGCGACGGCTCCTACTTCGAGCCCACCATGATTCATTACGCGTGGAACGCGTGGGACCTCACCTGGTGGTATGCGGCGCCCGTGTCGGCACTCGGCTTCCACGACAACAGCGTGGACTTCCGGATCGACCCCGGGGCCGCGGTCGACGCGCCGCCGGTGATCGCCTGGACACCGGATCTCGGGCTGATCACGTTCGAGAACCGCGCCCGCACGGTCCCGGCCGAGTCGGCCTCCACCATCGGCGACAACTTCTTCCGGACGGGGGGCGGCTGGAGCATTCGGGCGGAGGGGACGTTCGCGCTCGGGAGGAAGACGCGCGTGGAGAGCGTCGCGCTCCCAGATCCCAACCTGTACACCGCGCGGGCGCTCGCGGCCTCGCTCGCCCGCCGCGGCATCGCGGTCGAAGGGGGAGCGGCGAGCACGACCGATTCGCTCGCCTACCGCACGGTGCGGTGTTGCGCGGCGCCGCTCGTCGACTTCCGAGGTCGGCCGCTCTCGGACATCATCTTCCCGATTCTCAACTCGAGTCAGAACTGGTTCGCCGAGATGCTGCTCAAGATCCTGGGGCGGGAGCTGAAGGGTGAGGGCTCGTGGTCCGCGGGGCTGGGCGTCGAGCGCGGGTTCTTGACCGACTCCGTGAAGATCGACTCCACCGCGTTCGCGCTCGAGGACGGCTCCGGTCTCGCGGCGGGCAATCTGGTCACGCCGCAGGCGTTCGCGAAGCTGCTCGCGCATATGCATAACCACCCAAAGGGCGGGCCGTTCGTGGCGGGATTGCCCCATGCGGGGCAGCCCGGCTCGCTGCTCAAGCGCTTCGTCGGCACCCCGCTCGAAGGCCGCGTGATCGCCAAAACGGGGAGCATCGACCGGGTCAACAGCCTGTCAGGCTACATCGAGGGGGCGAACGGAGGAGGGGGGGGTCGGACGATCACGTTCAGCGTGCAGGCGAACGGGCACGCGGTGCCGTACCAGCAGATGCTCAACCAGATCGATTCCGTAGTGGTACAAATCGGGCGGCGCTAATCTTCGGTCTGGCCGAAGAGCGCCATGTTCGAGGAATGCCCCGGCTCGACCTTGGCGGCGGGATTGATGAAGTGCACCGCGTGGTTCACCGCCACCGCCGCCTCCGCGGCGCCGGTGGCGATCAGCTTGAGCTTGCCGGCGTAGGTGGTGATGTCGCCCGCGGCGAACACCCCGGGGATGTTGGTCGCCATCGTCTGCGACACCTTGATCTCCCCCTTCTCGATATCCAGGCCCCATTGGGCGATGGCCCCGAGCGAGGAGATGAAGCCGAGCTGGGGAATCACGCAGTCGACGGCGACGCGCTCCTCTTCCTTAGTTTTGTTGTTGTAGATCGTCACGGCCTCGATCGCGTCGCCGCCGTGGATCGCCTTCAGCTCCCAGAAGGTGCGCAGCTCCATTTTCCCCGCCGCGCACAGCTCGTGGACCTGGCGCACCGTCGCCGCGTGAGCCCGGAAGCCGTCGCGCCGGTGGATCATGAGGACGAACCGGGCGATCCCCTGCAGGTTCACCGCCCAGTCGAACGCCGAATCGCCGCCACCCACCAGCAGCACCCGCTTCCCCGTGAACACCTTCGGGTCGAGGATGCGATCGTGCAGGCCCTTCCCGTACCAGAAATCGGCGTCCTTGAGGGGCAGCTTCCGGGGAGTGAAGGCGCCGATCCCACCCGCGATCAACACGCTGCGCGACGGGTACGCGTCCCGCTCCGTGACGATGGTGAAGCGCGGCTGCCCGTCCTCCGATCCGTGCTGCAGGTCCATCACCTTCTCCCCCAGATGGACAGGCTGCTTGAACTGGAAGGCTTGCTCGGCCATCCCCTTCACGAGGTCTTTGGCGAGCACCTTCGGGAAGCCCGCCACGTCGAAGATGTACTTCTCGGGGTACAGCGCGGTGAGCTGGCCGCCCACCTGGTCGAGGTTGTCGATCAGCCGGCAGGAGGCCCCGCGCATCCCCGCGTAAAAGGCGCCGAACAACCCCGTGGGGCCGGCGCCGATAATCGTGATATCTTTGACGTCCTGCATGGGCTTCAATCGTAACGGAACCCCCGGGGAGAAGGGAGAGGGGAGCGGTTGAAGATCTACACCAAAACGGGGGACGACGGAGAAACCGGTCTGTTCGGCGCCGGTCGCGTGTCCAAGGATCACCTCCGGGTCGATGCCTACGGACACGTGGACGAGCTCAACGCCGCGATCGGCCTCGCCATGGCGCTCGACCCCCGGACCTTCTGCCACGAGCTGCTCGAGACGGTCCAGCGAGACCTGTTCACGATCGGAGCCGAGCTCGCCACTCCAGACGCGGCGAAGCTCGCGAAGGCGCTGCGAGGGCCGCCGGTCGGCGTTGAGCAGGTCAACGCGCTCGAGCAGGCGATCGATCGCTACGAGACACAGGTCCCCCCGCTGAAGCAGTTCGTCCTGCCCGGGGGCGTCCCGAAGGCGGCCGCGCTGCACCTGGCCCGCACCGTGTGTCGTCGGGCCGAGCGCGCTGTGGTCCGGTTTCAGCGAGAGCACCAGACCGGTGGCCTATCATCGGTGCTCCCGTACCTGAACCGCCTGTCTGACCTGCTGTTCGTACTCGCGCGAGTCGCAAATCATGCGGCGGGGGCGTCCGAGATCGTATGGTGAAGCTCCGGGTTGCCCTCTCGGAGCAGCGCGACGCCTCGTACGACATCGTGATCGGCCGCGGGCTGCTCACCGATCTGCCGGCCTTGGTGAGCGCCGCGTGCTCCGCTGGCCGCTATGCCGTGATCACGGACTCGCATGTGGCAAAGTTGTACGGGGGGCAGACCGTTGCACGATTCCACGACGCCACGTTGCACGCGCAACTCTTCGAGTTCCCGGCGGGGGAGTGGAACAAGACGCGGGAAACGTGGGCGCTGCTCTCCGACCGCATGCTCGCGGCCCAGATCGGACGCGATTCAGCGGTGATCGCGCTGGGCGGCGGCGTGGTCGGCGACGTGGCGGGCTTCGTGGCGGCGACGTACCTGCGCGGCATCCCCTGCGTCCAAGTGCCCACCACGCTCCTCGCCATGATCGACTCCTCGATCGGTGGCAAGACGGGCGTGGACGTCCCGGCCGGGAAGAACCTGCTCGGCGCATTCCACCAGCCCCGGCTGGTCGTGGCCGACCTGGAGGTGCTCGGCTCCCTGCCTCCGCCCCAGCTCGCGGCTGGCATGGCCGAGGCGGTGAAGCACGGCGTGATCGCCGATCGACAGTACTTCGATGTCCTCGAGCAGGAGCACGCGGCGGTGACGACACGGGATGTGGGAGCGCTCGAGCGCGTGGTGCGGCGTTCCGTCGAGATCAAGGCGGAGGTCGTGGCGGCGGATGAACGGGAGGCGGGGCGCCGGGCGATCTTGAATTTCGGCCATACCGTCGCCCACGCGATCGAGGCGACCACCAAATTCGCCACGCTGCACGGTGAGGCGGTCGCAATCGGCATGGCGTACGAGGCGCGTCTCGCGGAAGCGCTGGGGATCGCCGAGGCGGGCACCGCGGACCGCGTGCAGCGGCTGCTGGAGCGCTACAACCTGCCGCTCGATCTGCCGGAGTCGGCAACAGTGGACGCGCTCGTCGCCGCGATGCAGCTCGACAAGAAAGCGCGTGACGGCTCGGTGCGGTTCGCTCTGCCGCAGACGATCGGGCGCATGTACGCGGATGGGAAGAGCTGGACGGTGGCGGCGCCGGAGGATGTCGTGCGGGACGTGTTGGGAGGAAGGGCGGGGTCGCCGTAAACACGTAGGGGCGCAGCATGCTGCGCCCCTACACAAATTCGCGTGCGGCCTACTGCGCTTGCGGCTGTGCGCGGTGTTTCCGAATGCGGTAAATCCCTCGGGCTACGAGCAATGCGCCCACGACCGCGAGTGCAATCCCGCTATTCGTGCCGACCAGCGCGACCTTGCCCGAGAGCCCGCCTACGATGAAGATCACACCGATGATGAGGCTGCTCATGCAGTCCTCCGAGGCGACAAGGGACGGGCACGATAGGGGCCGGGTTCGGCGAGGTGCTAGGTCGTCCATCACTTCCTGACATAATCACATACCCGTCAACAACTTCCCACACAGGTGTGCACGTCTCCACATCGGCGACGGAAAGAATCAACCTCGGATCAACATCAATTTCTCCACATGCGATGTGGATAGTGGATAAACGGCGCACCCATGCGGCAACGTCACAATTTGTGATGTGGAAAAATGTATAGATTTGCACCATGGACGGGCGATTCCTATATTGAGCGCCGGTCGCGACTATCCCTTACACCACTGTTGTCGTCTAGCGTCGGAGCCCTAGCTATGGCGCGGTCGAGCGGAGGCAAGGCGAAGGCGTTCTTTCGAGCCAATCCTTCCGGTGCCTTCGACCAGTATCTGCAGGACATCCAGAAACTCCCACTCATCAAAGATCCCGCTGAAGAACGCCGCCTGGCGCGACGCGTGCAGCGGGGCGACGAAAAAGCCGCCGAGCGACTCGTCACTGCCAACCTCCGATTCGTCATATCCTACGTCAAGAAGTATCAAGGGCACGGCCTCGACCTCTCCGAGTTGGTCGCCATCGGGAACGAGGGGTTGCTCAAGGCGGTGAAGAAGTTCGATCCCGATCAGGGCGTGAAGTTCATCTCGTATGCGGTATGGTGGGTACGTCAAGCGGTGCTGAAGGCGCTCGCCGAGCAGACCCGCAGTGTCCGCATCCCGCTCAATCAGAACTCCCAGCTCATCCGCATGAGCCGGACCGAGACGTACTTGTCGCAGGAGCTCGGCCGGGAGCCGACCGACGACGAGATCGCGATGGCGCTCGAGGACACCGTCGAGAACGTGCGCACCGCGCGCCGCATGACGGCGGCCGAGCTGTCGCTGGACGCGCCGGTGGACCGGAGCGACAAGGACGCAGCGACGCTGGGCGAGCGCTTCGCGGGCCAAGAAGGCGGGGAGATCGAGGAGAAAACGGACGGCAAGCTGATGCGCGAGTTCATCGACCGCATCTTCCAGAAGTACTTGACCCCACGTGAGCGCAAGATCCTCTATCTCTACTACGGTCTCGAAGAAGGCAGCGAAGCCATGACGCTCGAGAAGATCGGGGCGCTGATGGGCGTCACCCGCGAACGAATCAGGCAAATACGGGAACGGGCTTTTGAAAAGCTCCGTGAATCCCCCGATGGCCGGGCCCTGAAAGGGTTCTGGAGAGCAGCCTAGGACCTGCAAAGACCAGACGCACAGACGCACAGCGGTGAACAGTTTGAGGGGTCAGGAAAAGCGCTTTCCTGGCCCCTTTCCCTGTTCTCTCCTGTGCGTCTGCGCGTCTAGCCGTGGCCCATCCTGTATACTATTTAGCATGGCTCGCGAGCTGCCGATTTTTCCTCTCCCGATCGTCCTGTTTCCGGGCGCTCCGCAGCCATTGCACATCTTCGAGCCCCGTTACCGCCAACTGCTCCACGACTGTCTCGCCGGCGACCGCCGCTTCGGCATCGCCTACGTGGCGCCCGACCCCGCGCCGGACGCCGATCCCGTGCCGAATCCGGGCGACGTCGGCTGCGTCGCCCTCATCCGCTCGAACCAGCCGCTCCCGGACGGGCGCTCCAATGTCCTCACCGTCGGCGAGCGTCGGTTCGTACTGCGGGGCTGGATCTCGAGCACGCGTCCGTACCGGGTCGCCGAAATCGAAGAATTCGACGACGACCCGACCGATGCCACCGAGGTGACCACCCTCGCCGCAGACGTGCGGGACGGCTTCGGGCGCCTCGCACGGGCGCTCGGCGTCCTCACCGAGCGAGAGGACGAGGAGGTCGAGCTGGCGACCGATCCCCAGCTCCTCTCGTTCCAGGTCGCGGCGTCGCTCGAGCTCGAGGCGCCGGCGAAGCAGGCGCTGCAGGCGATCCGGAGCACCAGCGCCCGGCTGCGCCAGCTCGCGAACCTGCTTGGCCCGGTCGCGGCTGACGCCGAGCGCCGGGCGGCGGTGCGCCAACAGGCGCGGGGCAACGGGCGTGGCGGGCGCCACCCCGAGATCGAGCGCGCCACGTGACCGCCGGAGGAAGAGGGGGACTGGGGGAATCGCTGGCCGCGGCGCTCAGCGAGATCGTCGGCGCGCGCCACGTGCGTACCGCGCTCCCCGAGCGGGTCACGTACGCGCGCGACGGCTTGCCGACGCACCGGCGCGTCCCCGGCGTGGTGGTGCTGCCCGGGAGCCGGGACGAGGTAGTCGCGGTCGTGCGGCTGCTCGCCGCGCTGGGCGTGCCGTTCGTGCCCCGGGGCGCCGGCACCGGCCTGTCGGGGGGCGCACTCGCGGACGATGACGCGGTGCTGATGGTGCTCACGCGGCTGAATCGCATTCTGGCGATCGATCCCGTGAACCGGCTCGCGGTGGTGGAGCCCGGCGTCGTGAACGTGCGTCTCTCGGCCGCGGCGGCGCCCCACGGTCTGCACTACAGCCCCGATCCGTCGAGCCAGACCGCCTGCACCATCGGCGGGAACGTGGCCGAGAACGCGGGCGGGCCACACTGCCTCAAGTACGGCGTCACGGCGAACCACGTCCTCGCACTCGAGGTCGTGCTCGCCGACGGACGGATCGTCGAGCTCGGCAGCCCCGGAGGCGAGCCGTGGGGGCCCGATCTCGTGGGCCTGTTCGTCGGCTCGGAGGGCAACTTCGGGATCGCGACGCGGATCAGCGTGCGCCTCTTGCCGGTACCGCGCGCCATCCGCACGCTGCTCGCCGATTTCAGCGCGCTGCGCACGGCGGGAGAAGCCGTGTCCGCCGTCATCGCCAGCGGCATCGTGCCCGCCGCGCTCGAGATGATGGACCAGTCATGCATCAATGCCGTCGAGGACTCGGTGTACGCGGCGGGCTATCCGCGGGATGCGGCGGCCGTGCTGCTGCTCGAGCTCGACGGCTGCCGGGAGGAAGCGGTCGCGGCCGATGCAGAGACGATCGCCGGCATCTTGCGTGCGCACGGGGCGCGCAGCGTGCTCGGCGCCGCGGACGCGAAGCAGCGGGAGCGGCTGTGGCAGGGCCGTAAGAAGGCGTTCGGCGCCATGGGTCGCCTGTCGCGTGACCTCGTGGTGCAGGACGCCGTGGTCCCCCGCTCCGCCCTGCCCCACGTGCTCGAGGCGATCGGACGGATCGCCACGGGCTACGGACTCACCGTCAGCAACGTGTTCCACGCGGGCGACGGCAACCTGCACCCCAATATCTCGTTCGACGGGCGTGTGCCCGGCCTCAAGGCGCGCGTCGAGCAGGCGAGCGGCGAGATCATGGCGGCGTGTATCGCCGCCGGCGGGACGATCACGGGCGAGCACGGCGTGGGGCTCGACAAGTTGCGCTACATGCCGCTGATCTTTGACGGCGATGCGCTGGCCGCGATGCGGGCCGTGCGGCGGGTGTTCGACCCCGACGAGCGGGTGAATCCGGGAAAGGTGGTGCCGGTGCACGCGTGCCGCGAATGGGCAGGAGTGCGGACTAACCCCGGGCGCGAGCCCGGGGATCCCCGGGCTGGCGCCCGGGGTCAGTTTTCGGAGTTGGTCCGATGAGCCTCGTCGACCGCGTCCGCGCGCTGCTCGGCGACGACGCCGTGGACGTCGCCGCGACGCCCGACGGCGTGCCGCGTGTCGCTCCCGGATCGCCGGACGCCGTGGGGCTGCTGCTCGGCACGGCGCGCGAGGAGGGGTGGCGCGTCCGCGTCGAAGGAGCGGGCACGTGGCTGCCCGCCGACGCCCCCGCGGACCTGGCGCTCACCACGCGTCGGCTCGACAAGGTCCCGGCGATCGAGCCACAGGATCTCTCCGCGACCGCCGAGGCCGGCATCGGCTGCGATCTGCTGCGCCAGCAGCTCGCCGACCGCGGCACATGGCTCGCGCTCGATCCACCGGGGCTCGCCGGCCGCACTCTCGGGTCCGTGGTCGCGACCGCGACGGCGGGTCCGTTACGTCATGGGTTCGGAGCGGTGCGCGACCACCTGCTCGGCGTCACGTTCGTCACCGGCGACGGGCGCCTGGTGCAGAGCGGCGGACGCGTGATGAAGAACGTCGCGGGGTACGATCTCACCAGGCTCACCGCGGGCGGGTTCGGGGCGTTCGGCGTGATCGTGCTGGTGCACCTGCGGCTCCGCGCCCTGCCACGGGCCGACCAGACGCTCGTGCTCGAGGGGTCGCGCGAGGACCTGACCCAGGTGGCCGACGACATCGCCGCGGCGGCCGTGCAGCCGGCGGCGCATGAGCTCATGTCGCCGGCCCTCGCGCGGCGCGAGCGTTGGTTGCTGGCGGTCCGTTTCGCCGGCTCGGCCGCCCTCGTCTCGGCCGAAGAAGCGGCGCTCCGCGCCGCCACCGGCGGTCGCTTCACCGCGCTGCGCGCGGACGAAGCACACGCCCTGTGGATGCGCGCCGCGGAGAGCTTCGCCACGCGGCCCGTGACGTTCCGTGTGGGCGGACTGCCCGACTCGAGCGACGAGCTGTTGGACCTGTTGCAGCATCAGGTGGGAGACGAGTGGATCTCGTCCAGCCCCGGCATCGGCGCGATCCGCTGGGGCGGCGAGACCACAGTGGACCGCCTGCGACGGCTGCGCCGCACGCTGGCCGGGCTCGAAGTACCGCTGACGCTCGAGCGGGCGCCCTGGCCGGTTCGTGCCGCCGTCGGTCACTTCGGCGCCTACCGCGAAGGCGTGGGCCCGCTCGTCGCCGGCCTGCGGCGCACGTTCGATCCGGGCGAAGCGTTCGTCGTGGCCGTCGAAGGTACGGAATGACGGATCGGGGCGGCTTCGAAGGGTTGGATTCCTGTGTTCATTGCGGCTTCTGTCTCCAGGCGTGCCCCACCTTCCTCGCCACCGGTGACGAATCCGACAGCCCGCGCGGCCGCATCGAGCTGATGCGCGCGCTCGAGGCGGGCGAGCTCGCTCCCGCCGATCCGGGCGTCGCCCTGCACCTCGACCGCTGTCTCGGCTGCCGTGGATGCGAGCCAGTCTGTCCGTCGGGCGTGGGCTACGGTCGCGGGCTCGAGGCGGCCCGTGCACTGCTGACGCAGCGCCGCGGCGTACCGTCGCTGGTGCGCGCGGCACTCGCGGCCCTCACGGTCGCGGAGACGTCCCGCATCGTGTACGCCCTCGCGCGGCTGGTGAGAGCGACGGGGATTCCCCGGCGGCTGGCGGGATGGGGGCGCATCCGGTTCGCGATGGGAATGCTTGCGGCGACCAGGCCAGTGCGGAATGCGGAATTCGGAATGCGGAATCGAAGTTCGCGCGTCAATTCCGCATTCCGCACTCCGCATTCGGCACTAACCCCCGTCTTGCTGTTTCGCGGCTGCGTAATGGAGGGTCTTTTCTCCCACGTGCATGACGCCACCATCCGCACGCTGCAGGTGAACGGCTACGCGGTGGGCGAAGCTCCCGCCCAGGTATGCTGTGGCGCGCTGCACGCGCACGCCGGTCTGCGGGACGAGGCGCGAGGGCTCGCGCGCACGAACGTCGCCGCCTTCGGCGACGACGATACGCCCATCGTCGTCAACAGCGCAGGGTGCGGGGCGATGCTGAAGGAGTACGGGCACCTGGTCGACGTGCCGGAGGAGGGGAAGCGGTTCGCCGCCCGCGTGCGGGACGTGAGTGAGCTGTTGGCCGAGCGGGGCCCGCGGCCCGGCGCGCCGCTCGACGTGACCGTCGCGTACGATCCTCCCTGCCATCTGCTCCACGCCCAGCGGATCGCCGAACCGCCGGAGCGGATGCTGCGCGCGATCCCGGTGCTGCGCGTGATCTTCATGCCCGACGCCGCACAGTGCTGTGGCAGCGCGGGACTGTTCACGCTCGTGGAGCCCACGATGTCGCGCGCGGTACTCGCGCCCAAGCTCGCCTCGCTCGCCGAGGCCCGACCTCAGGTGGTGGCGACCGGCAACCCGGGGTGTCTCATGCAGCTCGGCGCCGGGCTCGCCGCCGCGCGTGTTCCCGCCGCGGTGCGCCACCCCGTCGAGCTGCTCGACGAGTCCTATCGGGCCGCGGGCTATTATGCTTGAGGGATGACGGAAGGGCCGCCACAGGTCGCGCGGGTCGAGCCCGGTGACGTCACGCCGGCGCTCGTCACCGCGCTGTATACCGGGGCGTTGGTCTCGCGCGTCGAGGCCGGAGTGGTAGCGCTCACGGGCCCCGGGGCCGTCACGTCCTTCCAGGGACTGCTGACGAACGACGTCGAGCTTCCCGGTGACGGCTCGTTCGTGTACGGCGCGCTGCTTACCCCCAAAGGGATGATCGTGGTGGACGGCTGGGCAGCCCGGCTGGGCGCCACGGTGAGCTACACCGTCCCGGCGGACGGCGGGGGGCGCGAGCGCGCCCTGGCGATTTTCACCCGCGCCGTGCCGCCGCGCCTCGCCCGCGTGAGCGACCGCACCTCCGACGTGGCGGTTTATCGTCTGGCCGGTCCGGGCGCCCTCGCGGTGGCGGTCGCGGGTGGCCTCGAGGTGCCGCCCGCCGCCGGCCGCGTACTCCTGCGACCCGACGGCGTGGAGACCGCGCGGGCCACCGAAGGAGCGCCGTTCGTCCTCCAGGTAACAGTCCCGGCGGCAGCGGCCGCCCTGCTCTCCGCCCGCTTGGAGGCCGCCGGCGCGGTCGCGGCCGGCCCCGCGACACTCGAGCTGAGCCGCATCCTCGCGGGCTGGCCGCGCCTCGGCGCCGAGGTGGACGAGCGAACCATCCCCCAGGAAGCCCGCCTCGACCAGATCGGGGGCGTGTCGTATACCAAAGGCTGCTACACCGGCCAGGAGACGGTCGCGCGGCTGCATTTCCGAGGCCACGTGAACCGCCAGATCCGCGGCCTGTTATTCGATCCCGAGCCGCCGGCCGCCCCCGCCGATGGCTGGAGCGTGGTCACGTACGTCGATCGCGACGTTGGCCGGGTGACGAGCCTGGCGTTCGTCCCCGAGAGCGGCGTCGCCGGCGCGGGGCGCTGGATCGGTCTGGCGCTGATCCGGCGGGAGGTGGAGCCCGGCTCCGTGGTGCGCGCCGCCGGTCGTGATGCGCGCGTGGTCGACCTCCCCTTCGCCTTCCCGATCGCCGGGCCCGCATGACCGTGCTCGTCACGGGCGCGAGCGGCCTCGTTGGCAGTCACGTGGTCGAGGCCCTCGCCGCGCGCGGCGAGCCGGTGCGCGCGCTGGTACGGCCGGCGAGTCGCGCCGCCGTGCTGCGTCTCGGGGCGGAGGCGGTGGCCGGCGACGTGACCGACCCGGCGGCGTGGCAGGCTGCGGCGCGCGGCGTCCGCGCCATCGTGCACGCTGCTGCGATCGTGCAGCGCCGGGCTTCGTGGGATCAGTACGTCGCGGCCAACGTCGACGGGACCCGACTCGCGGTGGACGCCGCCCGGACGGCGGGCGCGCGACTGATCCACATCTCGTCCGTGGCGGTGTACGCCGGCTCGGCGGCTTATCCCGGGACCCCCGAGCGGCGGGATGAGGACTTCCCCTTCCAGCCGATCGCGGCACCCGACTTCTACGCCCGCAGCAAGCGAATGGCCGAGGAGGTGGTGCGCGAAGCGGCGACGCATAACGCCCTCGAAGTCGTGGCGCTGCGCCCGACGGTGATCTACGGCGAACGGGACCGTTTGTTCACGCCCCGCGTGATGCGCGCGACGCGGCTCCGGTTCGTGCCCCGGATCGGCCCCGGCACGAACCGATTGTCGTGCGTGTATGCGGGCAACGTGGCGTCCGCCGCCGTCGCCGCGCTCGACGCACCGCGCCAGGGCTTCCGCGCGTACAACGTGACCAGCGACGGGCCGCCCGCGCTGTCGCAGCGCGAGTTCTTCGCCGCGTTCGCGGCCGCCCTTGGCCGGCGCACCTGGTCGATTCCGATTCCCAGGCCGCTCGCCGGCCTGGTGATCGGCCTGTTTACCGCCCGTCGGCTGGCGCGGGCCGCGGTGTCCTTCGCCTCGGGCGACAACCCGTACACCGACGAGCGCATCCGCGCCGAGCTCGGTTGGCGGCCGCCGACTCAGGCCCGAGAAGCGATTGGGCGCACGGTCGCCTGGTTTCTCGAAAACGAAAAGCCCGGGCACTAGTCCCGGGCATCGTCACCGTCCTGCGCTGATCGCGCTTTAAGCGCGGCGCTTCTTCTTGGCAGGGGCGGCGGGCTTGGCTGGAGCGGCCTTCTTCGCCGTGTCGGCGGCCATCTTGTGAGACGTGTCAGCCATCATCATGTGCGACGTATCGGACATCATCATCTTGGACGTGTCGGCCGGAGTCTGCGTCGTCTGCTGCTGCTCGGCCTTTTGACACGCGCCCATCGCCACGAGGGCGAGGACCATTGCGAGACGCTTCATGCGGGCTCCTCTAGAGAAAAGAGTAGCGGTGCGGGTTCGGCAGGGGGAAAACCTAGCGGCGGGCCCCCCGGAGTCAAGGCCGCGGCGCGGCGCCGGGTGTATTAGCCCGACATGAGCGACCGCCGCAGCTTCGTCGCCTGGCTCGGTAGCCTGCCGCTGGTCGGCCGGCCCCGCCCCCCGCGCGCCGCGCCTTCGATCGTCATCGATGCGACGCCGACGGCGCTGTACCAGCAGCCCGACGGGCGCAACAACCTCGTGCGGGTCGCCGTGATGGGCCTCGACGCCCCCGCAGCGCGCGCCCGGGTGACCGACCGCCGCGGTACGCTCGTGGGGACCGCGGGACTGCTGCCGACCGGTGCGAGCCTCGCGGGCGAGCTCTGGGTACCCCTGTCGCGGCCGGTCGGGGCCGAGTTCCAGATCGACGTCGAGGTGGGGAAGCAGCGCGTCGGGAGTCGACGCGTCCGGCTGGCTCCGCCGCGGCGCTGGACGCTGTATTGGATCGCCTCGAGCCACACCGACGTCGGCCTCACCGAGCGGCACGAGGAGTGCCTCGAAGTGCACCGCCGGAACCTGGATGCAGCGCTGGCCCGGCTGCCGGCGCATCCCGACTTCCGCTGGACGGCGGAGTGCGGGCTGCAGCTGATCTCGTACGTCGAGAACCGGCCCGCCGCCGCAGGTGAGGCGCTCGCACGGGCGATCCGCGACGGCAAGCTCGGCGTTTCGGCGGTGTTCGCACAGGTGCTGACGGGAATCCTCGACCACGAGACCTTCGCGCGCGTCCTCTGGCCGACCGGTCTGTTCTCGCGCGAGCATGGACTGGGCTACCAGGCGGCGCAGCTGGCCGACGTGCCGGGACACCCATTCACCCTCCCTACCCTGCTTGCCGCGAGCGGTGTGCGCTATCTCGCGAGCGGCGTCAACCCGGAGCGCGCGGCGCCACTGCTCTCTCCCGCCGACGCCGCACGCGCCCAGGTCGCGGGGGGCGATTGGACGACCTACCCGCAGCTGTACTGGTGGGAAGGACCGGACGGGAGCCGCGTGCTGCACTGGCGGGCCGGGCAATACGCCGACGGCCCGCGCTTCGGATTCGACGTGGATCCGGCCGAGATGGGCCGACGCCTCTCCGACTGGCTGCTTACCCATCCGCTGTTCCTGTCCCCGGCCTATCCCTACGATGTGGCGCTGCTCTGCGGCGCTACGGGCGACAACGCCCTCCTGGACGAGCGCGTGGTTGCGAACGTCGAAGAGTTTTCCCGTCGCTTCGCCTATCCCCGTCTCGTGGCGGCGCGACCGGAGGACTTCTTCCGCGAGGTGGAGCGGCGCTGGGGCACGAAGCTTCCGGTTCGGCGCGGCGACACCGGCTGCTATCGCGAGGACGGTGCGGCGTCCACCGCGGCGGAGCTCGGGCGCTACCGCGCAGCCCAGCTCGCGGCCCGGGCCGCTGAGCTGCTCGCGCTGTGGGACGAGAAGACCGAGCCGCCGGGCGGCGGCGCGACCGAACGCATCGAGCAACGGGCTGCGGCGCGCCGACGGATGTGGCGCGATCTCCTGTTGTTCGGCGAGCACACCTGGGGATCGCCCGCCAGCGGATCGGACCCCGACGGCGCGGACACCCTCGCCCAGTGGCAATACAAGCGGCGGTTCCTGGACGGCGCGGCAGCCGCGGCCGACGCCCAGGTCGCGGCCGCGCTGCTGCGGATAGGGCTCAGCACTGGCGGGAGCGGGGGCGCGGGCCGCGTCGTATTCAACGCTTCGAGCTGGGCGCGGAGCGACGTGGCGCACGTGCCGAACGGCGCGGCGCGGCGGCTCGTCCACGAGGGTCGGGAGTGGCCGGCGGTGGATCTCCCCGACGGCTCCGCGCTGGTGGTGGCTCGAGACGTCCCCGCCCTCGGCTACCTGGCGCTCAGCGAAGGTGAGCGAGCCGCAAACCCGCCCCGGGACGAGGGGACCACGCTCGAGGCGCAAGCCGGTGGCTTCCACGTGGTGCTCGATCCCGCGAGTGGCGCGATCCGCTCGCTGACGACGGGTGACGGCGCGGAGCGGGTCCGGCCCGCCCAATGGTCGGGGCTGAACCAACTCCTGTACGTGCAGGGTGGCGCGCACAGCGCCCTCTGGACGGGTCGCGCACGCGACGAGCTGCGCACCGCTCCCGACCTCACGGTAAGCCAGGCGGAGCTCGTGTCGGCGCGCCGCGAGCGGCTGCCGGGAATCGGGGCCCGGTTGGTGGTCGAGCGCAAGCTCGAGGGCTGCACCAGCGTCGCGACCGTGGTGACGCTGTACGACGAGCTGCCGTGGATGGACATCGCGAACCGGATCACGAAGCCCGCCACGCTCGACAAGGAAGCGCTGTACGTGGCGTTCCCGTTCGCGCTCACCAAGCCCACGGTCGAGGTGGAGGTGCCGCTCGGACGGATGACGGTGGAGCGCGACCAGCAACCCGGCAGCTGCCGGGACTGGTACTGCCACACGCACTGGGTGTGGCTGCACGACGCGGCGGGCGGAATGCTGTGGAGCGGACCCGATACGCCGCTGTTCACGTTGAACGACATCTTCCGAGGCCAGTGGCGCCGGAAGATCGAGCCCGACGGCACACTCTTCGCGTACGTCCTGAACAACTACTGGCCCACGAACTTCGCCGCCCGCCAGGGGGGAGAGCTCTCGTTCCGGTACCGCCTCTCGGCGCTGCCGGGGGGCGGCGACCGCGCCGAGCCCGTGCGGCGTGGGTGGGCCGCGTGCGACCCGCTGTACGTGAGCACCCCGTACGCGAGCACCGGCTCGGGCCCGCTGAACCGCAAGGACTCAGGCCTCTTCGTCGCGGATCAGGGCGTTGCGGTCGTGGGCGTGAAGCCGGCGGACGACCGCACCGGCGCGGTGCTGAAGCTCGTCGACGTAACCGGCGTAGGCCGTGCCGTGTCCGTCTGGCCCGCTGCCCACCGTTTCAGCGGCGCCCGCCGCGCGAACTTCGTGGAGATGAACGGCGACCCGATTCCCGTCGCGCAGGACGGCCGCGCCACGATCGAGCTTCGCGCGTGGGGCACCGGCGCGTTGCGACTCTTTACACCGCGGGAGGGGGCCGGTTAACTATCGCCGTATGACCAAGCCGACCACGCTGGGCGACCTGAAACAAACCGAGTGGGCGAGTCCCGCCCGGATCCACCGCACGATCAAGGACGAGCTACGCGAGAATCTGATCTGCCTGCTCGAGAACGGTTCACCGCTGTTCCCGGGTATCGTCGGCTACGAGGACTCCGTCATCCCGCAGCTCGTGAACGCCGTCCTGTCCCGCCACAACTTCATCCTGCTGGGCCTGCGGGGACAAGCAAAGAGCCGCATCCTGCGCCAGCTCGTCACGTTGCTCGACGAAGAAATACCGATTCTCGCGGGGAGCGAGGTGAACGACAACCCGTTCGCGCCGATCTCGAAGTACGGGCGCGAGCGTGTGACCGAACAGGGCGCCGACACGCCGATCGCCTGGCTGCCGCGCGAGTCCCGCTTCGTGGAGAAGCTCGCCACGCCCGACGTCACCATCGCCGACATCATCGGCGACGTGGACCCGATCAAGGCCGCGCGCGGCGGCCACCTCCTGTCCGACGAGCTCACCATGCACTTCGGACTCCTGCCCCGGGCGAACCGCGGCATCTTCGCGATCAACGAGCTCCCCGATCTCGCCGGCAAGATCCAGGTGGGCCTGTTCAACATCATGCAGGAGGGGGACGTCCAGGTCAAAGGCTACCCGGTT
>DASQAM010000159.1:0-12306 GCA_035635735.1 Gemmatimonadales bacterium
GTTTACGGACGTCCTCACCGTCGCGAAGGCCGTGCACGCGTTGTGCGACGACATCGGTCTGCCGACGGGCATCAAGACGAGCGGCTCGACTGGTCTGCACGTGCTGATCCCGTTGGGCCGGCAGGTCACCTACGAGCAATCGCGCACGCTCGGGGGACTGCTGGCGCGGGTCATCGCGGCCGAGCTGCCCGAGATCGCCACGGTCACCCGCCAGGTCCAAAGGCGCGGCGGCAAGGTGTACCTCGATTACGTACAGAATGGCCACGGGCGCTTGTTGGTCGCGCCGTTCAGCGTGCGGCCCCTGCCGGGCGCGCCCGTGTCGATGCCGCTCAAGTGGAGCGAGGTGACGCCGAAGCTCGACATCAAGAAGTTCACGATCAAGACGGCCCCGTCTCGGATGAAAAAGCTGGGAGAAGACCCGCTGCGCTCGGTGCTCGACCTTAAGCCCGATCTCGTCCACGCCCTCGAGCAGCTGCATGACCGCCTCGGTTGAGGTGCGGATCGCCGTCGGCGAGCGGACGGGTGACGTGTCGGGGCTGTTGCTGCGGCCGGACGGCGCGCGACTGCTCTACGTGCTCGCGCATGGCGCCGGAGCCGGGATGCGCCACCCGTTCCTCGAGGTCGTAGCCCAGCGGCTCGCGGAGCGGAGTATCGCGACGCTGCGGTATCAGTTTCCCTACATGGAACAGCGGGCGCGGCGGCCCGACCCGCCGGCCGTGGCCGCCGCGACGGTGCGGGCGGCGGTGATCGAAGCCGCCCGCGTTGCACCGGGGCTGCCGCTCGTCGCGGGCGGCAAGTCGTTCGGCGGACGCATGACGTCGACGGCGCAGGCCGAGGCCCCGCTTCCCGGCGTGCGGGGGCTCGTGTTTCTCGGCTTTCCGCTGCATCCTCCCGGACGGCCGGGCGATTCGCGGGCGGATCATCTCGCACGGGTCCAGATTCCCATGCTGTTCCTGCAGGGGGACCGGGACGAATTCGCCAACCTGAAACTCCTGAAGCCAGTAGTCTCAGGCCTTGGCGAGCGGGCGACGCTGCACCTGGTGGATGGCGGGGATCACTCGTTTAAGGTGCTCAAGCGGTCGGGCAAGACGGAGGCCGACGTGATGGGCGAACTGGTGGGAAGGATTGCCGACTGGGCGGGAGGCTTGTAGGGGTACTCCCAACCTCCCCCAACCTCCACTAACGTCCACCAACTTCCACAACCTGCATTATGCCCAACTATTGGATCGTGAAGACGGAGCCGTCCACATACAGCTACGATGACCTCGAGCGTCAGAAGACGGCCGTCTGGGACGGGGTCAAGAACAATCTGGCCCTGAAGCACCTGCGGCAGATGAAGCCCGGGGACCGGGTGCTCGTCTATCACACGGGAGACGAGAAGGCCGTCGTGGGCATCGCGGAGGTGACATCGGAGGCCTATCCGGACCCCAAGCAAAAGGACCCCAAGCTGGCCGTGGTGGATCTCCGGGCAGTGGAGAGACTGCCGCGGCCCGTGCCGCTCGCCGAGATTAAGAAGGACCGGGCGTTCGCCGATCTCGCGTTGGTGCGGATCGGTCGACTATCGGTCATGCCGGTGGCGGCGGATCAGTCCAAACGCATCCTCAAACTCGGCGGCGCTAAATAATGGAGGCTTCATGGGCAAAGGCGACATTCGCACCAGGCGTGGCAAGATCCGGCGCGGTACATATGGCGTTACTCGCCCCAAGAAGAAGAAACTGAAAAAGAAGGCGGCAGAGGCCGCAAAGGCGGCGAAGGTGGAAGGGCAGTGAGAGCCCTCTGGCTCGCGGGGATAGTCCTGCTCGGCGCCGCGCCGCTTACGGCGCAGCGGGACGACCGCTGGCAGATGACGCTGAACGACGGCAGGATTCTCTGGGAGCTCCGTCTGGTCCGGTTCCGGGGTGACACGCTCGTCGTGCAGCAGGGGGACTCCGTGCTCCGCTTTCCCATCGATCAGGTGGACGAGCTCCGCCTCGTGCGGAAAGCCGAGCGGCGCCAGACCCCCGAGCCCAACCGTTACGGTGGCGTGCTGGGTGGTGCGGATGACGAGGTCTTCCGGCTCACGCTCTACAACCTCACGGAGCGTCGTCAGATCGTCGCCCAGATCTTCAAGGACCACCCGCCCGCGCCGTCCCCCTAGTGCCCGGTGAGCTCCGCGCAACGCATTCTACTCGCCGACGCGGACGCGTTCTACGTGGCCGTAGCGCGCCTGGCGGATCCGGAGGGTGCAGGCAAGGCCCGGCTCCTCGTCGTCGGCGGCTCGGCGGCACAGCGCGGCGTCGTGACCTCCGCGTCGTACGAAGCCCGAGCCTACGGCGTGCACTCCGCCATGCCGATGGCGCGCGCGATGCGCCTATGCCCCGGCGCGACGGTGGTGCCCGTGCCGTGGGAAGCCTGCACGCGGAAGAGCCGCGAGATCGGCGCCGTGCTACGGCGCTTCACTCCCGTCGTCGAGCAGGCATCGAGCGACGAGTTCTATCTCGACCTCTCCGGCACCGAGCAGCTATACGGCGCTGAATCACTCGCCGCGACGGCCCGCCGGATGCGCGACGCCGTGCTCGCCGAGACCTCGCTCTCGCTGTCCATCGGTGGTGGCACGTCGAAGCTCGTCGCCAAGCTCGCCGCCGGCCTCGCGAAGCCGCGCCCCGGTGCGGCGGCGGACGGCGTGCACGTCGTGGCTCCAGGAGCGGAGGCCGACTTCATGCTCCGGTTCGGACTGGCGGACATCCCGTTCATCGGGCCCAAGGCTCAGGAGCGGCTGGCGCGCTTTGGCCTCCGCACCGTGCGCGACGTGGTGCGACATGATCGGGAGACGCTGGTGGGCTGGCTGGGGGAGCGCGAGGGCGCTTGGCTGCACGAGCGGGCGCGCGGCATCGATCGAGCGCCGGTCGAGGCCAATCGGGAGGCCAAGTCGGTGAGCCGCGACGAGACGTTCGCCACCGATCTGGACGACGACGGAGCGCTCGGTGCCAAGCTGCTCGCCCTGGCCGACCGGGCCAGCGCCGACGTCCGGGAGGCCGGTCTGATCGCCCGCACGGTCACGGTGAAGCTGCGCGACGCAGATTTCACAACCCGGCAGGCGAGCCGAACGCTCGCCGACGCCGTCCAGTCGGACCGGGCGGTGTACGCCGTGGCGCGCGAGCTGTTGATGCGGCTCCGCGCCGCCCGGCGCGTCCCCGCGCGCCTGCTCGGGATTGCCCTCTCGCAGCTCGTCCGAGCGGGCGGCGAGGGCCAGCTGTCCCTGCTTGAACCCGCCGGCAACACGCTGGAGACCGACCGCGACCGGGTCATCTCTCGGGTGATCGACGAGGTGCGCGAGAAATTCGGTCCCGACGCCCTCGGCCGGGGCGGGGCCCAGCGCTAGCTACATCGCGCCGAGTGCGGCCGCGGCCTTGTTCACTGCCCCCTGCTTGACCCAGAGCAGAGCTCCATACCGGCCCATCCCCGCACACACCCCTGTCACCGCCGTGACGTTGATCTTCGCCGCGCCCAGCCGCGCCAGGATGCCGGCCAGCGCTCCGACCCGGTCGTCCCCGTCGACCAGGAAGGCCGTCTTCGGCTTCGACAACTTGATCTTCGCGCCCTTCGCGGCTGCGGTGAACAACGCCCCGTCCGACGGCACGAAATCCACCTGCGCCTTGCGCGCGCTCGGGAAGGCGTGGAACGCCAGCAGGTTCACGCCGGCGCTCCTGAGGGTCTCGAGCAGCCGGGCGCCCTCGCCGGGTTTGTCGGATATGGTCGTGTAGTAGTAGCTCACCCTGCGGATCGAGTCGGCCATGGCGGTCTCCGGATGTGGTCTCGTGGCTTGACAATGGCCCGCCGTCCGCCCGACCGCTAGGTCGCGACGCTATCTCACGTAGAACGCCGTCCGTTCGAGACGTCCGGAGCGCTCGTACCACACGGTGACCGCGCCGGCGCCTGCCGTTGCCGCGAAGGCCCGGCGCAGGTCCTCGGCGCTCGACACCCGCACGCGATTGATCTGGAGAATCACGTCCCCCGAGCGCAGGCCGGTGGCCTCCTCCATGTCGTCGGGCAGGTCGTAGATCAGGGCGCCGTGGTCGCTCTGAATGTTGCGCTCGGCGCGCACCGCTGGCGTCACCGTCACCACGTTCATGCCGCCCAGCACGGCCACCTTCTCCGCGAGCGTGGTCGGGAAATCCGTGACGCGGAGCCGGGCGCTGCGGCTCTCGCCCACGTGGCGGAAGCTCACGCTGAGCGTGTCGCCGGGACCCGTGTCGAGCATGACCGCCTCCCAATCGAGGAACGTGCGCAGCCGCCGGCCGCGTGCGTTCACGAGCACGTCGCCCGCCACGAGGCCGGCCCGGCCTGCGGGCCCGCCCGGCGCGACCTGGGTCACGAGCAGGCCGCCCGCCCGCTTCCATCCCCGCAGATCCTCGGCGCCCGCGACGTCGAGCCCGACCCAGGCGCGCCGCACCTTCCCGAAGCGCCGCAGCTCGTCCGCCACCCGCAGGGCCCGCTCGATCGGGATCGCAAATCCGATTCCCACCGATCCGCCCGAGCTCGTGAAGATCGAGCTGTTCACCCCGACCACTTCCCCCACGGCGTTGGCGAGCGGCCCGCCCGAATTGCCGGGGTTGATCGGCGCGTCAGTCTGTATCATGCCGACATAGATGCCGGGCTGCCCTTCGGAGGGAAGCAGGTTCCGCCCGACGGCGCTCACCACGCCCGCAGTCACGGTGGGCTCCGTGTTGCCGAGCAGGTAGGCGAACGGGTTGCCCACCGCTACGACCCACTCCCCGATCATCAAGTCGGTGCTCTTGCCGAGCGGAGCGGTCGGGAGGCCCGTCGCGTCCAGCTTCAGCACCGCGATGTCCGTGAGCGGGTCCTCACCCTGGATCTTCGCAGGGAAATCCCGGCCATCGCGCGTCGTGACGACGATCTGCTCAGCCCCCTGCGTGACGTGCTGGTTCGTGATCACTACCCCGTCGGGCGAGATGACGAAGCCGGATCCATAACCCTCCACCACCTGCTCGGCGCCGCGGGGTGTGAAGAACTGCTCGAAGGGATCCTGGGGCAGTCGCCGCTCGCGCCGCAGCACGTTGACGCTCACCACCGCCGGCGCGAGCCGACTGGCGGCGGTGACGATGGCGGTCTGTCGCGTCCGCGCCCCATCTTGCGCCAGGGCCGACGAAGCTGCCGCGCCGATGGTCCCAAGCACGACGACGAAAGCACGCGATCGCATGCCCGGAAGCTATCGCCTACTTGACGCATCGGCAGTCGGCCGATAAATCCTCTCGATTCCTCGTGCCGACCCTCCCGGAGGAGTCGTTCATGTACCGCGTCGTCGCCGTGCTGCTCAGTGTTCTCGTTGCCGCTCCTCTCGCAGGCCAGGGACGCAAGCGGCCCAAGGGACCAACCACCACCGTCGCTACGCCGGCTATTCAGGGCGCCGACTCGCTCAACAATCTCAAGTTCCGCAATCTCGGGCCGTCTGTGGCTGGCGGGCGAGTGGCCGCCGTCGTGGGCGTGCCGGGAGACCGCAACGTGTACTACGTCGGCGCGGGGGCGGGCGGGGTCTGGAGGACGGTCGATGGCGGCGATTCGTGGGAGGCGGTGTTCAAGGACCAGCCGACATCGTCGATCGGCGCCGTGGCGCTCGCTCCCTCGAACCCGAACGTCGTGTGGGTGGGCACCGGGGAATCGAACCCGCGGAACGACGTGGTGGATGGCCGCGGGGTCTTCATGTCGCCCGATGCGGGCAAGAGCTGGCAGTTCATGGGACTGGGCGACGTGGGCCAGGTTTCCCAGATCGTGATCGATCCCGCCAATCCGGACATCGTCTTCGTGGCCGCCCTGGGCCACGTGTGGGCGCCCAATGCCGAGCGCGGCGTGTACCGCACCGCGGACGGCGGCAAGACATGGCAGAAGGTCCTGTTCGTGAACGACTCGACCGGCGCCGCGCACCTGGTGATGGTACCGGGCAACCCCCGCATCTTGTTCGCCGGAATGTGGCAGTTCGTGCGGCGTCCCTGGGAGCTCGTGTCCGGAGGAGCGGGAAGCGGTGTCTATCGCTCCAAGGATGGCGGCTTGACCTGGGAGCGCCTCACGCAGGGCCTGCCGTCGGGCGCGACGGGCAATACCGCCGTCGCCGTGGGCCCGACCAATCCGAGCCACATCTATGCACTCATCGAGACCAACGAGGGGATGTTGTGGGACTCGAAGGACCAGGGCGACCACTGGACCAAGGTGTCGGATTTCCACGGGCTCTCCGCCCGGCCGTTCTACTTCTCGCTGATGCACGTATCACCCATGGACGACCGGAAGCTGTTCTTCTCCTCGTACCTGCTGCTGCGCTCGGACGACGGCGGCAAGACGACGACGCCGATCGACCGCGGCGTGCACGTGGACCACCACGCGCTGTGGATCGACCCGCAGAACCCCGACCGCATGATCCAGGGGAACGACGGCGGCGTG
Organism: Gemmatimonadales bacterium; assembly: GCA_035635735.1. Classification (GTDB taxonomy): domain Bacteria; phylum Gemmatimonadota; class Gemmatimonadetes; order Gemmatimonadales; family GWC2-71-9; genus AG41. The sequence continues at coordinate 6,433 of DASQAM010000159.1, forward strand.
TACGTCACGGAGAACGGGGCCAAGACCTGGCGGTTCCTGAACAACCTCCCGATCGGGCAGTTCTACATGGTGGCGGCCGACAACAACACGCCTTACATGCTGTGCGGCGGCCTGCAGGACAACAACGCGTGGTGCGGGCCGTCGAGCAGCGTGGGTGGTGGTGGAGGTGGGGGCGGCGGCGGGGCAGGGGGTGGGGGTGGGCTCAACGGCTCGGAGTGGTTCACCGTCACTGGTGGCGACGGCGAGTATGCGGTGCCGGCGCCGAGCGATTCGTCCATCCTCTACGTGGATTCCCAGAACGGGAACATCACGCGGGTCGATCTCAAGACGGGACTGAACCGCTCCATCCGGCCTTACCTGCCGGGCGTGAAGGACATGAAGCCCGCGACTCTGCAGTACCGCTTCAACTGGACGTCGCCCATCGCCGTGTCGCCCCGCGATGCGAATACGGTTTACCTGGGCGGAAACGTCGTGTTCAAGAGCACCGACGGCGGTGACCGGTGGGTCACGATCAGCCCCGATCTCACCCGCAACGACAAGGCGAGACAGGTGACGAGCGGCGGCCCCATCAACTACGACATCTCGGGCGCGGAGACGTACAACACGATTCTCACCGTCAACCTCGCACCGACGGACTCCAACGTGATTTGGGTCGGAACCGACGACGGGCTCGTGCAGGTGACGCGGGACGGCGGGAAGACGTGGAGCAACGTGTCCGGTCACTTCCCCGGATTGACGAAAGACGTGGAAGGGCGGGTGTACCAGATCGGCGTCTCGCCATTCGATGCCGGCGCGGCCTACATCGCGATCGACGGCCACCAGCTCGACGACCGTCGGCCGTACGTCTTCAAGACCGGGGACTTCGGCAAGACGTGGTCCGACATCGGCAAAGGCCTGCCGCAGGACGTTCCCGCGCGTGTGGTGCGCGAGAATCCGAACCTGCGCGGCTTCCTCGTCCTCGGGACCGACGCGGCGCTGTGGCACTCGCGGGACGGCGGCGCGAGCTGGAAGCCGCTCAAGGCGGACTTCCCCACCGTGCCCGTTTACGACGTGCAGTTCGTCAAGCGGTCGCATGACCTGGTGATCGCGACGCACGGCCGGGGTCTGTTCCTGCTCGACAACATCTCGGCGTTGGAAGAGCTCACGCCCGACGTCCTCGCGTCCGATTTTCACGTGTTCTCGACTCTGCCAGCACAGATCCGCGTGCGCCCGCGGCGCTCGGGCGTCGCCCCGGCGCGCTTCACGACGCCGAACGCCCCGGCCGGCGCAGTCATCGACTACTACCTCAAGGCAGCTTTGGACACCGGCTCATCCGGTTCGCCGGGCGAGGGGGAGCGGGGGGAACGGGGGCGCTCCCGCCGCGGGCGAGTGATTGCCACTGTCATGGACAGCCGCGGCGACACTGTCATCGTCGATTCGAGCGGTCCGGGGAAGCAGGGCGTGAACCGCTACGTGTGGAACCTGCGGCACGCCGGGCCGACCCGACTCACCTTCGAGAAACCGACGGGGCCCGAGGATGAGGAGAATCCGTTCCGTAACGTGGGGGGCCCGCGCGCCATCCCTGGGACTTACACCGTCAGCGTGACCGCCGGCGGGCGCACGGCGACGCAGAAAGTGACCGTGGAGCCCGATCCGATCCTGGGCGGCGATCCCGCGCGGTTCGCGGCACAGCTCCGCGCCGGGCTCGAGTGGCGCAACGCCATGTCCGCTCTGAACGAGATGCTGAATCGGATTACAAGTCTCGAGACGCAGATCAAGAACACGCAGCAGGCGCTGCGGGACAACACCACCGGCGACACGGCGACGGCCGCACCCGTGGCGCAGCAGGGTCGCGTGCTCGGTCGCAAGCTCAAGGAGCTCAAGGACAGCCTGTACAATTCCGACGTGCAGCGCGATGCCGGGCAGGACGACATCCACTACTTGAACCGCTTCCAGGACCGGTTACAGGGGCTCGGTTTCGGCCTCGCCTTGGCCTACGCCCAGCCCCCGAACGAGGTCGTCGCGGCGCGGCTGAAGGAGTTGCGTGCCGGGCTAGCCGACCACGTCGCAAAGTTCAACGAGCTGCTTCGGACCGACGTGGCCGCGTTCAACAAGACGGCGCAGGAGCGCGGCGCCCCAGTACTGGTAGGTGGTGCGCCGGTGGAGATGAAGGCGGTCGTCCTGCGGTAACATGCGTAGAAAGGAGAACCCCATGGCCACTCGTCGTCTTCTCGGGGCGGCCGTTGCGGTCTTCGGCGCGATGTCGCTCGCGTGCGCCGGGGAGCGCAGCACTGCTCCGCCCCTCACGTCCCCTTCGTTCTCGCTCCAGGCCGCCCCCTCGCGGTTCTACGAACAACACAACCTGGTGTCCGACGGGGCCGTGTCGGCGGACCTCGTCGATCCGGCCCTGGTCAACGCTTGGGGCCTCGTTGCCAGCGCGACCTCGCCTTGGTGGGTGGCCGATAACGGCACCGGCCTCTCCACGCTCTACAACGGCAACACCGGCGCCAAAGTCGCTCTGACAGTCAGCGTTCCTGGCGCGCCGACCGGCATCGTGTTCAACAGCGGCCCCAGCTTCGTGGTGGCGAGCGGCACAAAGTCGGGCCCCGCGCGCTTCATTTTCGCCAGCGAGGACGGCACCATTTCGGGCTGGAACCCGGCAGTGGCGGCCACACAGGCGGTTGTCGGCGTCGACAACTCGGCCGGGGGTGCGGTCTATAAGGGCCTGGCCATCGCGAGCACCGCAGCCGGCGGCCGCCTCTACGCTACCAACTTCCGCGCGGGTACCGTGGACGTGTTCGATGCCGGGTTCCATCCGGTATTGGGCGGGTTCACCGACGCCGACCTTCCGTCGGGTTACGCCCCGTTCGGAATCCGGCTCTTGGGGGGCACGATCTACGTAACCTACGCGCTTCAGGACGCCGCCAAGCACGACGACGTCGCCGGCGAGGGTCATGGCTTCGTGAATGCCTTCGACACCGACGGCCACCTGCTGCGTCGCGTGGCTTCTCGCGGGCGACTCAACTCGCCGTGGGGGCTCGCACTCGCGCCTGCCGATTTCGGCGCCTTCAGCGGGGATCTGCTCGTGGGGAACTTCGGCGACGGCCACATCAACGCGTTCGACCCCCACCGCTTCCGAGGCAACGGCGAGCTGTGGGAGCAGGGCCAGTTCCATGCCGCCGACGGCCGGCCAATCGCCATCGATGGTCTGTGGGCCCTCGCGTTCGGTAACGGCGCGGGCGCTGGCCCGACGGACGCTCTCTTTTTCACGGCTGGTCCGTTCGGCGAGCAGCACGGACTGTTCGGCAAACTCGTGGTGACCTCGTCCCCGGGGCTGGCCCCGTAGAGCGAGCGTCCGTCGGTTAGAGCTTGCTAAGGGGGCGGGGGCAGAGCGAAGACGAATACGGTCGGCGATCCTTCCCGACCGAAGTTGTATGACCCGCCGCCCGACGCCGCGGCGACGTACTGCGTGCCGTTCACCGCGTACGTCACGACGCCGCCCAGGATCCCCGATCCTGTGTAGAAGCGGTACAGCGTCCGGCCCGTTTCGGCGTCGAGCGCGAGGAAGTCGCCCGTCAGCTCACCAGTGAAGATCACCCCCCCGGCCGTGGCGGTCACTCCCGCGACCATCGGCCTTGCGGACCGGTAGCGCCAGCGCACCGTTCCGTTGGCCGCATCAACCGCCGTCAGCCACCCCTTCGCCTGGGCGGCGGAATCCGATGTGTACGCGCCGCCCAGGTACTGCGTACCGGGTACGTAACGCACCGTCGTCCGCGCCTGATACGTCCCGCACCAATCGACGGCGGGCACGTACAGGGCGTGGGTGCGGGGATCGTACGCCGGTCCGTTCCACTCGACTCCGCCGTGAATGCCTGGGCAGACTCTGGCGGCCGTGGTCCCCACTGGCGTTTCGGCGTTCACCCGTGTCGTGATCGCGACCTCGTACACACGCTCGTGTGTATCGCGATCGAGCACGGTGAGCATCCCCCATTTGCCCGTAGTGGCGATCAGATTCCGCTCGCGACCGCCGACGCTCTCGCGGAACAGTGGAGAGACCTGGGTCAGGTCCCAGTCGTGCGTGTCGCCGGGGAGAAGTTGGTCGTACCACTGCAGCCTGCCGGTGCGGACGTCGAGCGCGACCAGGGCATTGGTATAGAGATTCCTCCCCGGCCGGAGATCACCTGCCAGATCGGGAGCGGGGTTCGTGACCGCGACGTATAACTCCTGCTTCGCCGGATCGAGTGCGAGCGGAGTCCAGACCGCCCCGCCTCCCTGGGACAGGTGCTGGGGATTCTCCCACGTCTCCGCACCCGGCTCGCCCGGACCGGGGACCGTGCTGAACCGCCACACGGGCTTGCCGTCCTCCAGTCGGAAGGCCCCGATCCATCCCTGGATGCTGTTCTCACCGCCCGCGGGTCCGATCACGACGAGGTCGTCGTACACGAGCGGCGGCATCGTGATCGTCTCCCCCTTGTCCGGACGGGCGACATGCCGTGCCCAGAGCAGCTTGCCGTCGCGGGCATCGAGCCCCAGGAGATACCCGTCCGCCGTGCCTCGTACCACATACCCTCGCGCGAGCGCCACTCCACGGTTCATGGGCCACAGCTCGTAGTCTCTGGGCTGCCACGTGTGGCGCCACCGGGGACGGCAGGTGGCCGCGTCGATCGCCACTGTCTGACGCACCGTGGTCAGGTACATCACGCCGCGGTACACAACCGGGCCGGTCTGGAACGTCTCGGGTGAGCCGACCTGGAAAACGCAGGCGACGGAGAGGCGCCCGACGTTGGCGGGCGTGAGCTGTCTGAGCGCCGAGTAGCGTGTCCCGAGGAAGTTGCCGGTGTGGTACGGCCAGTCCGCGGAGTCGGGATTCGAGAGCTCGGCCCGACTCGGGCCGGCGTCGGCGGGGGTCGTGCCCTCCCCGCGAATGAATTTTGGCGCGGGGAGGGTGGCTAGTTCGGGGGTGTTGGAGTAGCCGTCGAAGCGAACGCGCTGGAGCAGAGAGTCCGCGCCGTCGAACCGCCGCGCTCCCGCCGGCCAGCCGTTGCGCTGCAACAGATAGGCGAACACCGCCGTGTAGTCGTCGGGCGTGAGGGATCCCATCGCCAGTTTCGGCATCGAGGTCCGCAGCACGTAGAACAAGTCGCCCGCGGAGCGCTCGGGGGGCGCCCACCTGCGCGCGAACGCAGGGCCGACCAGGGCCGGCCCGACCGCGCCGTCGAGCTCGGCGCCGTGGCAGCTGGCGCAGGATGCGCCGTAGGTCGCCCGCCCTCGTTTGGCTTGATCCAGCGAAAACACGGCTGGAAGATTCGACGCGGCGGGATCAGCGGCGGCACACGCTGACCCACCTACACCCATCCCGAGAGAGGCGCCCAGGACGAGAACGAGTCGCCTCAGACCGACCAACCGCTCCCTCCGAGCGTGCGAGGCGCCAGTAAGGTTGACCGAGCCATAGAGGGCCACCCTCGCGACCGCAAGTTTCGGACAACAGTTGAGGCGGGAGCGCGGCGATGGGGAAGGGCCGGGTGGCGCCACGGCGACAGCCCACACAGGGGCTGCCGGCGGCTCCGCTCGTTGCGCTGACGCCACACGCCCGTCGGCATTCGTGTTGAGCAGGTGCTACGACGGAGGCGGATCACCGTCAGGCGTCCGCGGTGCGGAGCGACCGCCCCCTCCCCAGGCGTCGCATGGCAAGCCAGCCGACCGTTACGAGCACGCCGAGCGGGATGACGATTCCCAGTCCACGGATGCAGGCGGCGACGAGGGCCACGAAGTTCCGCCACGCTTGCTTGAAGGCTTCGCCGATCACGCTCGATCCCGGGTGCCCCACGACAGGGATGGGCTCGTGGACGGCGATCGTGAGCGTGCTGAGCGCCGCATGCGAGCGGAGGTAGCGCA
>DASQAM010000160.1:0-8762 GCA_035635735.1 Gemmatimonadales bacterium
CGCCGCGAGCTCGGTGACGGCATTCTCAATGGCCATAGTGACGAAGCGATCGCGTTCGAGCCCGCAACGGTATGGTGTGACGTGGTGGCATTCGAACAGGCCTGCAAGGCGGGGCAGGCCGCTCAAGCCCTGCAACTGTATCGCGGCGCGTTCCTCGACGGCTGTTTTGCATCGGGTGGCTCCCTGGAGCTGGAACGCTGGATCGCGGCTGAGCGCACCCGTCTCGGCCAGCTCGCCGTCCGGGCAGCCGCCAACGTGGTGGAACGCGCCGAGCGGGAAGGCGATCTGCCAGCGGCGGTGCACGCGGCTCGACAAGGGGTCGCCCTCGATCGTGACGACGAGAGTGCGCTCGCGCGCCTCGTCGCGCTGTTGGATCGGTCCGGGGATCGCGCTGGCGCGCTGAGCGCCTTTGAGACGTTCCGTCGTCGCTTGCAGCAGGAGTATGACGCCACGCCATCGCCCGAAACCGACGCGCGTATCCAGGCGATTCGGGTACGCCAGACTCCGTTTGCCGCTGCTGCGCCGGCTCGCCGACCGATCGCGACGCCTCTTATTCCGGCGCGACGTCGCCCTTGGCCACGGGTGTTATGGCCCCTGGTCGCCGGTGCAGTCGCGACCGCGACGATCGGGTGGCTGGTGGCCTCGGGACCGCACCGAACCTCGGTCGCGGTTCTTGGCCTCGGGAATGCCACGCGGGACACGACGCTCACGTATCTGGCCGACGGGCTGGCGCAGGGCGTAACCGCTGCCCTATCGCGCATGCCCGGCCTTCGCGTTGCAAAGCCCGCGGCCATCCAAGATGCCGACGCAGTGGTCGCCTGGACGCTGCGCCGCCAGGGGGACTCCCTGGTCCTGGCGGTCGAGTTGCGGCGCGTGGCCGCGGGTGCGCGTCAGTGGGCCAGGGAGTTCCCGCTGTCGGCTTCGGGCGCGCTCGCCGTCGAGGGGCGAGTGGTCGGCGACGTCGTGCGGGAGTTGCAACCCCGCGCCGCCGACTCGATCGACCTGCGGAAACTGCATCGAACGACCACGAGCGCCGATGCCTACCTGCTCTACCTCCAGGGCAGGTACTTCTTGGGGAGACGATCCGGGGAATCGATCGCGCGAGCTCGCGGATTGTTCACACAGGCCATCGAGCTGGATCCGGTGTACGCGGCCGCGTACGCCGGCCTGGGCTACTCGTACGTCGGAATGGCCTACTATTGGGTAATGCCGTCGCGCGAGGCATATCCCTTGGCAGAAGCTGCCGCCCGCCACGCGCTGCAGATCGACTCCACGCTCGGCTTCGCGCACGCGCTCGTCGCAGAGGCGACGGCGAGCTTTCATCGGCGGTGGGCGGCCGCCGAACCGCTGTTTCGCCGCGCTCTCGAGCTGGATCCGAACGACCCGGAGCTGCACCAGATGTTCGGCGTCTATCTTCGGACCCTCGGACACTTCGACGAAGCCGAGGCCGAGATGCGTCGGGCCGTCGAGCTGGATCCACTGACCCGCCATTTCTCGTATCAGCTGGGTCGGGTCCTGGCGTGCGCGGGTCGTCCGGCAGAGGCGGCTGTGCAATTCGCGAAGCAGCTGGCGCTCGACTCGATTTATCCGCCGGCCCACTATGAGCTCGCGAAGGCCCTCGCCAGCCAGGGCGACTATGACTCGGCCCTCAACGAGCTCACGAGGGGCGCCCGGCAGTGGGGCGACACCGCATTCGGGCGTCTCATCCGTGGGAGCCGGGGCAGCGCCGGCTACACCGCGGCGCGCTTGCTCGGGGCCAGCCGATCCCTCGAGCGGCTGCGGACGCGAGCGAAGCGCGCATTCGTTCCACCGGTCGCCTTCGCCCGCGAGTACATCCAACTCGGCCAACGTGAGGAGTCCATGGCCTGGCTACAGCGAGCGTTCGAGGAGGGCGATGTCAATTTGGCGGCGGCGGTGAGCTGCGAACCCGAGTACGCCCCGCTCCGGGCTGACCCGCGGTTTCGGGATCTCCGCCGTCGCATGGGGTTGTGATAAGCGGCTCTCACTCGCGTTCCCCTCAAAACAACTCCAACTGATCCCCCACCAAACCCCTGAGCTTCTCCAGGAGCTTTACCATCGCCCAGGTATCCCGCTCGCAATAGGCGAGCAGAGCCTCCCGCAGCGCGGCCCGCTCCCCGGCAGGCATCTCGGCACCCCGGAACATCAGCCACTGCAGGTTTACCGTCGCCACTTCGCCGTCCTGCACTGTTAGATCCGAATAAGACAGTCCGGGCACCAGCGCCGGCAGCGTCTTCTTGATGCTGAACCCGCCCGCGAAGTCCGGGTGGTACACATGTCTCCGGATCACCGGCAACAGGTCTACCAGGCGCTTCTCGATCCGCTCGAGCTCCTTGTCCAAGTGCGGCGCCCCCTCCCGGAGCCGCTTGAGGCACTCGCGCTCGAAGCTCGCGTGGTACGCCACGATCTTGCGCGCGCCCGCGCACACCTCGACCAGTGCCTCGGCCAGCGCGGGGCGGGGATCCTCCGGCCCGTCCGCAATCCACTGATGATGCACCAACCCGCCCACGCGCTCCACATGCGCGCTGAACTGCACCGGCACCTGCTGCCACGGCCGGCACCCCAGCCAGCGCGGAATCGCGAGGCTCACCGTCTCGAAATCGAGAAACGCGAGCGGCGCTGTGAATTGGGCGAGCGCCTTCGTGAGCGTGGGCTCGACGACCATCCGCCCCGTCTGCACCGCCTTCACCTGGCGCGCGTGGATTACCGAGAGCTCCAGGTCCGATGGGAGATCGTAGATCGTCGCGTACCCGTCGGCCTCGAGCTCGAGCGCTCGCTTGCGCTCGATGCGGTACAGCTTACTCACGTGGTGGTCGGGGAGCTTGGGCCAGCAGCGTTCGATGAACGGACAGTCGTGCGGCGTCGTGCAATGCCCGCCGATGGCCACGTCGGGCAGCGGCCCCTCGAGCATCTTCTGTTGCGCCGCGAGCTCGTCCGGCACGCCGATCAGCGCGGCCTCGACTAGCGCGGTCACGTCCTCACGCGCGAACAGGTTGGATAAATCGGGGTAGCGGCATGCCGAATTGAGATGCATCAGCTCGGCCCGCTCAACCTGAAGGCCGGCACGCCGCAACACATGCACCTGGACCGTCGCGTCCGGCAAATGCTCCGGCTTGCGGCTGTTCGATGCCTTCACCTCGATCACCGTGTAGCCCCGGGACGTCCGCTCCAGAATGTCGACCCCCACGTAGGTCTCGTCCGCCAGGAACCAGGCCTCGTAGATCGCCGGGAGGTCACGCTTCAGAGCCTCGCGCGTGGCCGTCACCTTGTTGTCGTACTGGTAGAACGGGACATCGATCAGCTCGCCCCCGGGCACGTGCCCCCGCGCCCGCTCGCCGACTTCCCGGCCTTGCTCGAACAGGTTCTGCTGCCCCGGGGAGGGGGATAGCTCCGGCGCCTCGGGCTCGTGCACCCGCCACCACAGCTGCTTGTGGCACTGCAGGCCGGAGAGATAGCGCGACTTTGAGAGGCGCGCGGGTTCGGACGGCATTGTTGAACAGTAATGGGTAACTCGCTACCGGACGGTGACTTCGCGTTTCCCGTCTTCCCGGCCCGCTTGACGCGGAGGCGGGTCGATCCCTATAGAGTGATCGCCTGCATGGAGGGACAGTTGTCGCTACGGGTAGTGCTGGCCGACGATCACGTCGTGTTGCGCCAGGGCGTGCGCGCTCTGCTCGAGCGCCACGGTTTCGAGGTGGTGGCCGAGGCGTCCGACGGCAGGACGGCAGTCGAGCTGGCCCGACAGCATGAGCCGGACGTCGCCGTGCTCGACATCATGATGCCGCTCCTGAACGGCATCGATGCCGCGCGCCAGATCGTCGAGGCGTGCCCTGGAACCCAGGTCGTGATGCTCACGGCCCTGGAGCAGGAGCGCCTGGTGACGGACGCGGTCCAGGCGGGGGTGCGGGGGTTCGTGCTCAAGACCCAGGCGGGCGAGGACCTCGCCCAGGCCATCCAGCAGGTGTCGCGCGGCGGTTTCTACGTGGGGGCGGGCGTCTCTCAGGCCGTGGTGGATGCCTGCCGGGCCGCCGCGGCCGAGGACCGGAGCCGGTTGACCTCGCGTGAGCGCCAGGTCGCGCAGCTCGTGGCCGAAGGCAAGTCGACCAAGCAGGTCGCCGCGCTGCTCGCCATCACCCCCAAAACCGCCGAATTTCACCGCGCGCGCCTCATGAAGAAGTTGAACGTCCACGACGTCGCCGGTCTGGTCCGCTACGCCATCCGGGAAGGCCTGATCACTCCCTGACCCGGGTCTTCTCCCCGCCCAATCTAGGGTTTTGCCGGGTTCTCCCCACCAGCGCCGTCGCCACATTCACCGCACCATGCCTCCGCGGACGCCCTTCACTCGCTCGCCCGTCGTGCTCCTCGCCAACACGGGGACGTGGCTCAACGAGGCGCTCGACAGTATGCTCGAGCCGCTGGGATATCGAGTCCTGTCCGTGGCGACGGGACGCGACCTCTTGGACCGGGCGCCCGCCGCGCGGCCCGACGTCATCCTGATGGATGCGAACCTTCAGGACCTGGATAGCATCACGGTGTGCCGCACGCTCCGCCAGCATCGATCCGTCTCCTGGCATACTCCCATTTTCATGGTCACGTCGACTCCGGCGACCAAGCAGCAACGGCTCGCCGCGCTCGAGGCCGGAGCGTGGGACTACCTGAGCCTGGTGATCAACTCCGAGGAGCTGGTCCTGAAGCTCGACGCCTTCGTCCGTGTCAAGCTCGAGACCGATCGCGCCCTGGAGGAGGCTGCCGTGGAGCCGGCGAGCGGGCTGTACACCATGCGCGGGCTCGAGCGGCGCGCCCGCGAGCTCGTCTCAGACGCGTTCCGCCGTCACGCGCCGCTCGCCTGCCTGGCGCTCGCCGTCGAGCTGGAGCCGCAGGGCGCTCGTCCCGCGGCGGTCGCGGCACCACCCGTGGCGGTCGCGTACGCCGGTGAGATCCTCCAGGCGCGCGGTCGCGCATCCGACGCGATCGGCCGGCTCGGCCGGAGCGAGTTCGCGGTGCTGGCCCCGTCGACCGCGCCGGACGGGGCAGTGAAAATGGCCCAACGCCTCACGCAGGCGCTCGAGACCGCGGGCCCGAGACCAGCGGGGTTGCCGCCCTTGCTGGTTCGGGCCGGCTACGAGGCCGTCGTCGATCTGCACGCGACGCCGCTTGCTCCCGACCGCTTGCTCGAGCACGCCGGCGCCGCACTGATCCAGGCGCGCACCGCCGGAAACGGTGAGCGGATCCGCGCCTACCAGGGGTAGATTACCCGCTCCATGACCTGGTTGCCGTAAAGTGTCTCCGGCGGTCGCGATCGCGATCGTCGTGCTCGTCGTGCTGCTGGCGCTGTTGCTCCTGCGGGGCAGCGCAGACCAGACACGCGCGCTGCGCGATGTCCACGAGCGGCTCGGGGCGCTCGGTGAGGCGACGAAACGCCTCGAGACGATGGGCACCGCCGTGACCGAGGTGCAGCAGCTGCTCCAGGTCCCGAAGCTGCGCGGCACCATCGGCGAGGTGTGGCTCGAGGAGCTGTTGCGACAGATCCTCCCCGCCTCCCACTACCAGATGCAGCATGTGTTTCGATCCGGTGAGAGGGTGGACGCGGCCCTCAGGGTCGGCGACCGGCTGGTGCCCGTGGATGCGAAGTTTCCCCTCGAAGCGTGCCAGCGGCTGCTCGGTGCGACCGGCGCCGAAGCCGAGCGCGAGGCCCGTGTCTTCGCGCGCTCCCTCAAGGAGCGGATCGACGAGATCGCCGACAAGTACATCCGACCCGACGAAGGCACCTATGACTTCGCGCTGATGTACATCCCGGCCGAGAACGTGTACTACGAGGCGGTGCTGCGCGCGGAAGATCCGGGAGATGCGAAGAGTGTGCTGGGTCACGCGCTGCGCCGGCGCGTCATCCCCGTATCGCCCCACACCTTCTACGCGTACCTGCTGGTCATCTTGCACGGGCTCAAGGGGATGCGTGTAGACCAGCACGCGCGCGAGATCCAGGAGCAGCTTGGCGGGCTGCGCCAGCAGTTCGAGGGGTTCTGGGCGGCGTTCCAGACGGTCGGCGCGCACCTCGCGAATGCCCAGAAGCGCTTCGAAGAGAGCGAGCGGCAGGCCGGACGCGTCCAGGAGCGGTTCGAGCGGATCACGGGCGTGGAAGATGCAACGGAGGAGGGCAATTCGCGGCTCGGACTGGATGGGGGCCCGGTCGAGGGAAGAGGAGAGGGGGGAGGGCGTTGACCCCCGCAGCAGTGCCCGTTTATGCTTCTCAAACGATGCGAAATCCCATGCTTATCCCGATGTGCGTTCATCGCACCTGTTGTCACGGTCTGCGAATTGCGAGGCGTGAAGGGATGCGTGGGATGTAAGGCGTAGCAGTCGATCGACCTGGGTGAGACCGACGCCCCCGCGCTACAAGGCTAAAGCGAGGGGGCGTCGGCGTTTTTCAAGGAGCTTGAGCATGGTAGTGCTACTAGTGACCGGAAAACTGCTGCTGACCGTGGCGAGCGCCGGGTTCGGCGCCTCCCTCGGGTTTGCCGTGAAGAACTGGCTGGACCAGCGCGACCAGGTCGAGGACTAGAGAGCCGCTACTTCACCGCGAGCGAGACCTGCACGATCGTCTCGCCCCAGTGCAGGTTCAGGAGCGCTCGATCCGCGTTGGCGGCCGGGAAGTAGAACGCTAGGGATTCCACGAACGGCCCCGCCTGCGGCTTCACCGTGAGACGCAGCGCGTCTTGGGCTGCGCCGGGGTAGGGGATGTGGAACACGTCCGCCGCCCGGCTGAAAATGAGCGTCCAGTCGTCGGGACCGGGAATCGCCCAAACGCTGTACTTCCCCGCGGCGAGCGGCTGGCCGCCGATTGTCATATCCCTGCTGAGGGCAATCGTGGTGGCCGTGTCGGCACCCGGGCACCACACCTTGCCCCACGGCACGACTCCTCCTCTCCCGAAGAGCGTCCGGCCGCGGGCGCTCGGCCGGTTGTACACGATCGTCACTTGAGTCGTGCCGAGGACCTGGGTCACCGTTGCGTGCTGGCTCTTCGGAGCCTGCGCCTGCAAAACCACCGGCGCCAAAAGAAGCACTGACAGCTTCATCGTTTCTCCGCGACTACAGGGTTCCGCAGCACACCGACCCCGGGAATTTCCACTTCGACTACATCGCCGGGCGCGAGCGGCCCCACGCCGGCGGGCGTTCCCGTGGCGATCAGGTCTCCCGGCTCGAGCGTCATGACCTGCGAGACGAAGGAAACAAGCGCGAGAATGGAAAACACCATGTCAGGCGCCCGGCCGTGCTGGCGCTCCGTGCCGTTCACCCGGCAGAACACCTCGAGCTCGTCGAATCGGCGCGGGTCCACGGGCACCAGGCGGGGCCCGATGGGACAGAACGTGTCGAAGCCCTTCGCCCGGGTCCACTGCTCCTCGGCCCGCTGCAGGTCCCGCGCGGTGACGTCGTTGACGCAGGTGATCCCGGCAATGCCCGCGCGCGCCTCGCTTTCCGTGGCGCGCCGCAGCGGACGTCCGATGACGACGCCGATCTCGCCCTCGAAGTCCACCTGCTGCGATTCGGGCGGCAGCACGACCGCCGCGCCGTCTCCGATCACGGCCGTGGGCGGCTTGAAGAACAGCAGCGGTTTGGCGGGCACCGTATTCCCGAGCTCGGCGGCGTGATCCCGGTAATTCCGCCCGATCCCGATGATCTTGCCCGGTCGCGCGACGCTCACGAGCGGGCGAGCTCGGCGAGCGCCGCGGCGGCTGCGTCCAGCTCGTCCTGGGTGTTGTAGTAATGAGGGGAGAAGCGGAGCACGCTCGTGGCCCCCTTGTCGTCCATGTCGAGCACTCCCGACATGCGATCCGCAGAGCTCGCGTTGATGCCTCGCTGCCGCAGGCGCAGCTTGAGATCGGCCGCATCCCGGCCCGCCACGTCCACAGACACGATGGCGCACCGCTCCCGCCCGCGATCGAGCACCCGCACGCCCGGAATCTCCGCGAGCAGCTGGCGCAGCACGGCGGCGAGCCGATGGGCGCGCTCGCGGCCGCCTGAGCCCACGGCCAGGGCGTAGCGCGCCGCCCCCCCCAGGCCCGCCACCAGCGCGTAGGCGAACTCCCAGTTCTCGAACCGGCGCGCGCCGTCGGCGAGCCGGAAGGCGTCGGGGTCGGTCCAGTCGGCGCCCCGCATGTCGAGGAACAAGGGGAACGCCCCGCGCTCGAGCATCCGGTCGGACACATAGAGGAAGCCGATGCCACGCGGACCGCGTAGGAACTTACGTCCGGTGCCCGCCAGGAAATCGCAGCGCAGTGTAGCAACGTCCACCGCCAGCTGACCCACGGCCTGGCAACCGTCGATCAGATACGGCACGCCCAGCTCAGCGCACACCTCGCCCACCGCGCCCGCGTCCTGCACCAACCCCGAGTTGGTCGGCACCCAGCTCAGCGCGACGAGGCGCGTGCGCGGGTGGCGCGCGAGGTGGCGCACGCTCGCCGGATCGACCCCGCCCTCGGGAAGGTCGTCCGCGCGCACGGTCTCGACGCCCGCCCGGCGGGCGAGCGACAGGTACGTCAGCTGATTCGAGGGGTAGTCGGCACGCGTCGTGACGATGCGGTCGCCCGGACGGAAGTCGAAGGCGGACAGCGCCTGGCTGAAGGCCACGGTCGCATTCTCGACGATCGCCACGTTCGTTGCCGGTGCGCCCACCACCCGGCCCAGCAGCTCGTACGTCTCCCGTACCTTGGGCTCAGCTTCGTCCTCCGCCTCGTAGCCCCCGATCG
>DASQAM010000161.1:0-3754 GCA_035635735.1 Gemmatimonadales bacterium
TCGCGCGGGTGGGCGACGCGCTCGCCGTGCAGGCGACGCCCGACGGCGCTGCGTGCGCCTTGTACGGCGCCGCGTTCACCGAGCTGCTCCGGCTCCTCGTCGGCTTCGAAGGCGCTATGCTCCATATCTCCTGCCGGGCGACCGGCGGCGAGGTGTGCGAATGGCGGGCGGCTCCGCCCGATCCGCGACACGACTGATGCCGCTCCTCGACGGTTTCGACCTCCCCGCGCTCGCACGGGAGCTCGGCGCGCTCGGGGCTGACGGCTGGCTGCTGTACGATTTCCGCAAGGTCAATCCGATCGCCGGGCGCATCCTCGGACACACCGGGATGGGAACGCGGCGCCTGTTCGTCCTGCTGCCGCGCGCGGGTCGCCCGGTCGCGGTCGCGCATCGCATCGAGCTCCAGGCGCTCGCCAATTTTCCGGGCGACGTGCGGCCCTACGGTGCGTGGCGCGAGCTCCACGAGCACCTCGAGACGCTGGTGCGCGGCCGCACGCTCGCCATCGAGACATCACCTCGGGACCAGGTACCCTACCTGGATCGCGTCCCGCACGGCGTGGTGCAGCTGCTCGAAGCCTTCGGTGCCCGGCTGGTGTCGTCGGCGCCGCTCGTGTCCCGGTTTGCGGCGCGCTGGTCCGCAGCGGAGCTGGCGGGCCACCGCAAGGCGGCGGAGATCCTCGCTCGCGTCGCGCGCGACGCGCTGGCGTGGATGGGGAGCGAGGCGGCCCGTGGCGCCGAGGTGCGAGAGACTGGCGTCCAGCGGCGCGTGCTCGAAGCGATGGAGCGCGCCGGCCTCTGGACCAACGACGGGCCCATCGTGGCGTTCGGGCCGACCAGCGCGATGCCCCATTACGAGCCCCATCCGGGAGTCGATCGTCGCCTCGCGCCGGGCGATGTGGTCCTGCTCGATCTGTGGGCCGGGCCGGGGCAGGGCTCGGTGTTCGCCGACCAGACGTGGATGGGATTCGCGGGCCGCTCGCCCGACGCGGACGTCCGCCGCGTGTGGCAGGCGGTGAAGGGAGCCCGAGACGCCGCCGTCCGCTTCCTGGGGGAGCGCTGGCGGCCCGACGGCGCAGTGACCGGAGCCCAGGTGGATGACGTCGCACGCGCCGTGATCCGCGACGCTGGGCTGGCCGACTATTTCGTACATCGCACGGGCCATTCGATCGATCGCGACCTGCACGGCTCCGGGCCGCACATCGACAACTTCGAAACGGAAGACGCGCGGGCCCTCGTGCCGGGCGTGGGTTTCTCGATCGAGCCGGGGGTCTATCTGCCGGACCGCTTCGGCATGCGCAGCGAGATCAACGTGTACATCGACACGAAGGGCCCCGAGGTGAACCCCTCCCATCCACAGGACGAGCTGATCCTCGTTTGACGGTCCCGGGTCAGAGCAGGGCGAGCACCAACCCGGCCCACACGGCCGCGCCGACCGCTACGTGGGTAGCCTGGAGCGGTGCCGGCAGCCGGAGCAGCACCATCGCGGCGGCGACCGCGACCTGAAGCGTGACGAGACCAACCACCCACCACGCCCCGCGTGTCCTCGTGCGCAGCGCCCACCACCAGAGGTAGCCGAACAGCGTGTAGGCGAGCAGCCGGTGGCCCCAATGGATGTGCTGCAGGTAGTTGCCCGCCGGGACGACCTGGCCGTTGCAGAGCG
This sequence comes from Gemmatimonadales bacterium, assembly GCA_035635735.1. Taxonomy (GTDB): domain Bacteria; phylum Gemmatimonadota; class Gemmatimonadetes; order Gemmatimonadales; family GWC2-71-9; genus AG41. The sequence continues at coordinate 1,661 of DASQAM010000161.1, forward strand.
GGAAGCCGAGGCACGCGCTTGCCGCACCCAGATTGGCCGTGAGCGCGCCGAACAGAACTGTCACGAATCCCAGACCGAGGGCCACTGACCCCGCGCGCGAGCGCGGGGTTCTCGGGATCCCCGGGCTTGCGCCCGGGGTCAGTATCGCGCCCGGGGTCAGTCTTGCGGCGACGATCAAAGTCGCGAGGAGCAGCATCGCCGTCCCGAGGTGCAGGATGATCGTCCACGGCGGCAGGCGCAGCTTCACCGTGACGGCGCCGAGCAGGACCTGCACGACGAGTAACGCAAGCGCGACGTAGGCCGTCTTGTCGGGAGTGTACCGCTCCCCGGGACCGTCAGGGACTCCTTTAGGGCTCCCCGCTCCCTTTCTCAGCCACCACGTGTACGCCGCGAGCGCCGTCACCAACCCACTCACCGCCGCAGCCGCCAGCCGGTGCCCATACTCGATCATCGTCGGGAGGTCGAGCGGCGGGAGCAGCTTGCCGTTGCAAAGCGGCCAGTGCTCGCCGCAGCCCAGTCCCGAACCAGTGATCCGGACGATGGCGCCAAGGATGATCAGCAGGTAGGTGAAGGTCGCCGCGGTCCAAGCGAGTCGCGTGAAGCTTCGCGTCATGGGCGGGGAATGTACGGTTGGGGCGGGAGCCCTGCTCTCGTCTGGCCAGCGGAGGCGTGTCGTGCGTCACTTGACAGGGACCGACGCCACGGCGTACTCATCTTTGAACTGCACAAAGTGCCCAGCGCCCCTCGTGCGGACCTCTTGTTCCGAGGCCCCAATGACCCGTCAATTGACGCCGGATGTTCAACTCGTAGAGCGCATGGCTGCAGGTGACCGCAACGCGCACGAAGAATTTTGCGAGCGGCACCGTCTCTCCTTGTACGCTCAAACCTACGCCCTGCTCGTCGACGCGGCGTCGGCCGAGCGGGTCGTGGTGGAGACGCTGGAGCGCGCGTGGCAAGCGGCGAAGGACTTCAATCCGGGCGCCGGGAGCGCGTTCGCCTGGATATCGGAGATCGCCCGGTCCGTAGCGCGGCGTCGCCGTCCGCCCCACGACTCCACGACGTCGCGTTCCGCAGCGTTCTGAGGCCGTCCCGCCGCCTCCAACGGGCCGACGCGCAGTATATTCGGCCTCTCATGTCCACCTCCCCCCCGGCCCCCCCCGCCGATCGCTGGGGCGACCGGTTGCCACGCCGGCTCGGCTTCTGGAGCGCGGTCGCCGTGCTGGTCGGCTCGACCATCGGTGGCGGGATCTTCCGCACACCGGCGGTGATCGCCGAGCGCGTGCCGGCGCCGCTGCCGATGTTCGGCGTGTGGGTGCTCGGCGGCCTGCTCGCGCTGTGCGGGGCGCTCACCTACGCGGAGCTCGCGGCGCTGTTTCCACGCTCCGGCGGCGTGTACGTGTACATCCGCGAGGGGTTCGGCCGACTGCCGGCGTTCCTGTTCGGGTGGACCGAGCTGGTGTTGATCCGGGCGTCCGCGCTGGGCGCGATATCCACGCCGTTTGCCGAGTACCTGCTGCGCTCGCTCGGCCGGGACCCAGCGCTGCCGGAGAACGCGAGGCTGGTGCACTACGTCGCCGCGGCGGCCATCACGGTCACCGCGGCGCTGAACTATTACGGCGTCCGCTGGAGCGCGCTCGTCTTGAACGTCACCACGGGTGCCAAGTACGGCGCGTTGCTGCTGCTCGTACTGCTGGCGTTTCTCGTGGGGCGCGGCGACTGGAGCCATTTCACCACGGCGGCGGGTCCGCTCACACCCGGCCTGTTCGGCCTCGGATTGGTCTCGGTGCTGTGGGCGTATGACGGCTGGGGCGACCTTTCGTTCGTGGGCGGCGAGGTGCGGAATCCGGAGCGCAACCTGCCGCGCGCGTTGGTGATGGGGACCGCGGCGATCATCGCGATCTACCTGCTCGTCAACGCCGCGTATCTCTATCTCATTCCGATCGGACAGATGGCGCGCTCGCCGCTCGTGGCGGCCGATGCGGCGCAGGCGATTATCGGGCAAGCGGGGGTCGGGCTCGTCGCGATCGTGGTGATGGTCGCCACGTTCAGCACGCTGCTGGGTTCGATTCTCACGTCGCCCCGCATCTTCTTCGC
>DASQAM010000162.1:0-2520 GCA_035635735.1 Gemmatimonadales bacterium
TCGTGCGGCAGCGCGTACACGGTGAGGTCGTCGGCACCGATCATGGTCCGGGCCGCGAGCATGGCGTTGACGATCGCCTCTTCGGTGGCCTGCACCGTCGCCTCGAACAGCGGCGTGATCTGCTCGTTCGACACCATCGAAACCTGCGCGAGCCCGGAATCCCGGGAGGCGCGGGCGTTGGCCGTCGAGAACGCGATGAAGATGTCGCCCGACGAGTTGGACGCGACCCCGCCCAGCCTGCCCACGCCGAGCGCGGCCCGCCGGGCGACGCGCTTCAGCTGATGGGGAAGAAGCGGAGCGTCGGTGGCGACCACGATAATGATCGAGCCCACATCGGGCGGAATGGCCGCAGCCATTCCCGAGCGCGCACCGCTGCACGGGGCGCGGCACGGCACGAGGTCCGCAATCTCCTGGCCGACGGGCGCGCCGGCGATGCGGAGGTAGCGGCGTCTCCCGTAATTGCACTGCACCAGCACGCCTACCGTGTATCCGCCATCCTGCGGGTCGAGCCGGCGCGACGCCGTCCCGATCCCTCCCTTGAACTGGTTGCAGACCATTCCCGTGCCACCGCCCACACCGCCCTCGACGACGGGACCGCCACGGGCGCTGTCCATCGCGGCCCAGGCATCCTGCTTGGTGACGTGAAAACCGTTGATGTCGTTGAGCCCGCCGTCCCACGTCTCCGCCACCACCGGCAACGACCACTCGTCGCCCTGCATGTGTCCCCGGCGGACCACCCATTCGATCACCGCATCGCGCACGACGCCGACCGAATGCGTGTTCGTGATCATGACCGGGCCCCACAGGAACCCCGCCTCTTCCACCCAGGTCGTCCCGGTCATCTCGCCGTTGCCGTTCATCGTGAACCAGCCGGCGAACACGGGGTCGTCGGAGTCCTTGCCGCGAGGGAAGATGGCCGTGACGCCCGTTCGGACAGGGCCCTTTCCGACGACGAGCTTGCCGCTCCCCGCCATGAGCGTGCGGTGGCCGACCTCGACGCCGGTCACATCGGTGATGGCGTTGAACGGCCCGGTCGTGCCTTCGAAGGGGATGCCCAAGTCCCGGCCCCGCTCCGGACGTTGTCCACGAGAACTGCCTGGTGCGAGAACGAGGAGGGCAAGGAGGGGGTGAGCGCATTTCATGGCGCGGTAGCATACCGGCCGCCCGAAACCGTCGCAAGCGACGAACCGTCGATAGATTCCTGGCCCTATGACCGGCACCTCCTTCTCGTCCCCATCCGCCTACTGGCAGGTGAGCCGCGCCCCGCGCTACAGCCTGTTGTTTGCGCTCCCGCTGCTGCTGTTCTACCAAGTGCTCGCGCTGCTGCTCGCGCACGGCGAGCGCTCGATCCGCAACGGCGCGGACGTGATCCTGCAGGCCCTGTTCACCGCGGCGGCGGGCGGGTGGGGCCCGCCGCTCTTCATGGTTTGCCTGATCGGCGCGGGCTTGTGGCTCGTCACGCGCGACATGCGCGCCCACGGATCGCGGCTCCGGGGCGGCGTGTTCGCCGCGATGCTGGGCGAGTCCATCGCGCTCGCGCTCATCTTCGGCTTCGTGGTGGGGAGCGTGACCTCGGGCGTGCTCGGCATGCTGCAGACCCTCGCGCTCCCCGGCGGGACAGGCCACGAGATGGACTGGTGGACCCGGCTGATGCTCTCGCTGGGGGCGGGGATCTACGAGGAGCTGCTGTTCCGCGTGCTGCTGGTGGGCGCGCTCGCCGCCGCCGCACGAGGCCTGCTCGGCTGGCGCCCGCTCACCGCCGGCATCGCGGCGACCGTCGCCGGCGCCGCGATCTTCTCGGCGTTTCACTATATCGGCCCGTACGGCGACCGCTGGCAGCTCTATTCGTTCGCGTTTCGGATGGTCGCGGGACTGTTCTTCTCGGCGTTGTATCTCGTGCGCGGGGTCGGCATCACGGCGTGGACGCATGCGTTGTACGACGTTCTACTTCTACTGATGCAGTAGACAGTCGTCAGACGCGCAGCACAGGCAACGGCTAGACGCACAGACGCACAGCGGTAAACAGGCTACAGCCGCCAGGAAGGCCCTGCCTGAATCCTATCATCTGTTCACCGCTATGCGTCTGTGCGTCTAGCTTTTGCCTCTTCTGTGCGCCTGTTCGCTGTTTCCCGTAGCCTGAATCTTTGGATCTTTCCCGTTGCCGTCTTCGGCAGCTCGTCCACGAACACAATCCAGCGCGGATACTTGTACGGGGCGAGGCGTTCCTTGACGAACGCCTTGAGCTCGGCCTCGAGCGTCGGGCTCGCCAAGTGGCCCCGCGCCAGCACGACGAAGGCGAGCGGCTTCACGAGCTCGTCCTTGTCCTCCGCACCCACGACGCCCGCCTCCACGACGGCCGGATGCGCGGCGAGCGCGCCTTCCACCTCCGCCGGCGACACCCACATGCCGCCCGCCTTGATCATGTCATCGGTCCGACCGGCGTACCAGAAGTACCCGTCGGCGTCACGGTGGTATTTGTCGCCGGTCCGCACCCACTCGCCTTCGATCGTCTGTTTGGTG
>DASQAM010000163.1:0-2400 GCA_035635735.1 Gemmatimonadales bacterium
GAGAAGCTGCTCGCCGGGATGCCGCAGTCGCAGCGCGTGCAGACGATCCGGCACTTCATCCACACGGCGCGCACCGGGCTCGCACGCACGGGCACCGCGCTCGAGGCGACCGCGCACCCGATCCAGCTCCGCCAGCCGAAGGCGAAGGGGCGAAGCTGGCTGCTCTCGGCGCAGGTCCAGTCGTACGGGATCGCGCTCACCGTGACGTTTCTCGCGTTGCTGCTCGCCGCGGGCGCCGCGGCGGCGGAGCGAGACGAGGGGACGATCGGGCGCCTGCGGCGCGGGCTCGTGTCCTTCGGCCAGCTCGTCTGGTCAAAAGTGGCACTCGCGGCAGTCGTCGGGCTGGCGCTCGGCGGCGCGATCGCAATCCTGTTCGGCGTCGTCGCCGAGGTGGGCGGCGTGACGGGTGGCGAGCCGTGGGCGCGTCTGCCCCTGCTCTTCGTCGGCGTCGCGCTCGCGGCAGGAGTCGTCGGCGCGGCCGGTGCGCTGCTCGGCGCGCTCGCACGCGAAGCCCGGACGGCATCGCTCCTCGCGGTGCTCGTCGTGCTGCCCGTCGTCTTCCTCGGGCTCGTCCCGCGCGAGGCGCTCTCGTTCGCATGGTGGGTGAGCGAGTTCCTGCCGTTCGCGCACGCCGTGCGCTGGTTCGGTGCCGCGCTGTACGACACGAGCCCGTGGCGGACCATCGGCGTCGAGACGCTGTGGCTGCTCGGAATCGGCGCGGTGCTCGGCGTGCTCGCGCGGATCTCGATGCGCCGGCTCGCGGCTTAAGCTGGACGGACTCCGAGATGTGCCGACAGTCGCGGCTCATCTCGCTGTCTTCATCTTGTTGGCACCGTAGATGATGTCGGCGGGGATGCGGCCGCGTGTGAGGCGGCCGTGGTGGACGCGGTCGGTGTTGTAGTAGGTGAGGTAGCGGTCGAGCTCGCGCTTGAGGCTTGTGTAGCGGGGGTGGAGGTAGCGGGCGAACGCGGGTCGCCAGCATTCCTCGAGGATCGTCTTGTGCAGCGCTTCGACGTGGCCGTTGGTCTGCGGGCGGCCAGCGTGGATGTGCGTGACCTTGGCGCCGAGCCGCTCGATCGTGGCGTGGAAGCGCTCGCCCCTGAATTCGTTGCCGTTGTCGGCGAGGACGCGCTCGAGCCGCCAGCCGGCGGCTTTCAACTCGCGGGCGAGGCGTCGCGCGAGCGTTGAGGTCTGCGCGGCGATCGGGTTGCCCTGCTTGCAGACGACCAGCTCGGCCCAGGAGAAGGAGGAGCAGACGTCGATCGCGGTCAGCTGCCAGATCGCGCCCTCGGTGCCGCGGAGGCGGCCGACGTAGAAACAGTCGATCCCGACCAGTTCGCCGGGCCGGTCGACCTCGATGTGCGGCTCCGGCCGAGGCTCGCGCGGCGGCTCGTAGGGGGCGCGGTAGCCGGCGATCAGCGAGAGCCGCTTGGCGCGCGTGTTGAGCCCGTGCCGGCGTAGGCAGCGCCAGACCCCGTTGGCCGAGACGATGATCCCGCCCCACTTCGGACGCGCGAGCTCCGACGCGACCCGCTTGGGACCGAGGCCGGGATGGCCGAGCGCGAAGGCAACGATCCGCTCCTCGACGAGCGTCGACAGCTGGTTCGGCATCTTCGGGCGCCGCCGCTCCCGCGGCCGCAGCACCTCCAGGCCCTGCCGATCGACCTGGGCCTTCCAGACGTAGTAGGTCGAGCGATGCACGCCGAAGGTACGGCAAGCGTGGCTGACCGAGGTGCGACCGGCCAGGTCGAAGAGCTGCAACCGGTAGCCGAACAGCACGTCATCATGCGACACGCGACTCAACTCCTTTCACTTGGCGGTGAAGGAGCGAGACTGCGTCGCAAGTCGGACAGCGCCCCGGCCTCGGCCGGGGCGCTGCCACGATCAAAGCCCTATCGGTCTCCCGACTGTCGGGAGCACTCGGAGACAGTCCACCTTAGGCGCTGAACTCGCCGCAGTTCCAGAACGCCCAAGACGAGTGCGCGAGGTTGATTCCCCAGAACGCTCCCCCAGCACTCGCGCCGCACCCGATCGGCCCACCGCTCGCGTTCGCGAGCTGCGCCGGGCTCCCCACAGGAGTGACGAACTTCCCCGACCCGGACAGCCAGAGGACGGCGGACGCATCCATCAAGGCAGATGACACCTGGCTGGGCCAGCGTGCGCGAGTGTCCCCCGACCGATTACTTAGGCCAGAGCATCTCGAACGTCGCCTGGCCAAGAGGCATCGTCATTCGCTCGCCCGACGCGCACGCGAGGCGAAGGCCCAGACACTTCGCGTCCAGCCTGACGATGCTTAAAGGCTTGCACTCCGCCGGCCACCATGGATGAGCTGGCTTGAAGTCCACGACGGGATCGTACAACGCACAACGGAGTCGCCTGGCCGAGTGTTCGGGAATGGCT
>DASQAM010000164.1:0-9187 GCA_035635735.1 Gemmatimonadales bacterium
GCCCGGCAGGTGTTCGTGCTGCACGATGTCGAGGGGTACCGGCACGAGGAGATCGCCGACATGCTGGGAATCGTGGCCGGCACGTCGAAATCGCAGTTGCATCATGCCCGTATGGCGCTCCGCAAGCATCTCGAGCGCTGAAGGAGCCGGAACGATGAAAGACCAGTGGACTGATCGACTCTCGGAGTATCTCGACGGCGAGGTCACGGGCCCCGAGCGGACGGCGCTCGAGGCGCACGTCGCCTCGTGCGACGCGTGCCGTACGACGCTCGATGAGCTGCGACGCGTGGTGACCAACGCGCGTGCGCTCGACGACCGGCCGCCTACTGTGGATCTCTGGCCGGCCATCGCGACCCGGATCGGGCTGGCCTCGCGATCAAAGGTGCGGCCGCTCGCGCGCCGTTTTGCTTTCACCGTGCCACAGCTCGCCGCCGCAGCGGTGGTGCTCGCGCTGCTGTCGGGTGGCGCCGCGTGGCTGATCGGGCGACGCGGGACGGTGCCGATCCCGCCCGTTGTAGTCGAACGCGGTCCGGTGCTGTTCAACGCGTCCGCATACCCAGGCGATCCGCGCTACGCCGCCCAGGTGGCCGATCTCGAGCGCGCCGTCGCGCAGGGCCGCGGCCGCCTCGACACGGCCACGGTGCGCGTGATCGAGCGGAATCTGAGAATCATCGACCGGGCCATCCGCGGCGCACAGAGCGCGCTCGCTGCCGACCCCGCGAACTCATATCTGAACCTGCACCTGGCCCAAGAGATGCGGCGGAAACTGGAGCTGCTGCGCCAAGCGGCGACACTCGCCGGCGCGCGGAGCTAGGAGGAGGATAGACCAGCATGCTGACGACCCTGGCGACGCTCGCGGCGCTCGCACTCATGCAGCAGACCGATACGACCGTCCCGGTGCGGGCGGGCGCCCGCCTCGAGATCAGCAACTTCGGGGGGGAGATCGCCGTCAAGACGTGGAACCGCAACGCGGTGCGCGTGATGGCCGAGCACTCGGGCCGGGACCGGATCCGCATCGACGCGTCCGATCAGGTCGTCCGCGTGAAGACCGAGGCGGGACGGCGCGGGCCGTCGCAGATCGACTACGCCGTCACCGTACCGGCCTGGATGGCCCTGAACCTGTCCGGGGTTTATACCGACATCAAGGTGGATGGCGCCCAGAACGAGATCACGGCCGAGACGGTGCAAGGCGAGATCACGGTCCTGGGTGGCGCGGGCAACGTGTCGCTCAAGTCCGTCATGGGAGCCGTGACACTCGAGAAGGCGCGCGGTCGTATCGATTTGAGCAGCGTGAACGAGGAGGTCCGGGCTACGGACGTCTCGGGCGACCTGACCGCGGAAACGGTGAACGGCGGCGTCACACTCATTCAGATCGAGTCCGCCAATGCCGAAGCGAGCACGGTCAACGGGGACATCACGTACGACGGGACGATCAAGGACGGGGGCCGCTATCACTTTGGGACGCATGACGGCGACGTGCGGGTGTCGGTCCCAGAGAAGGCGAACGTGACGGTCTCAGTCTCGACCTTCAACGGTGATTTCAGCGCCTGCTTCCCGGTGCGGCTCAACAAGAAGACGAAGCACCGGTTCGACTTCACCATCGGCTCGGGCAGCGCCCGGCTCGAGCTCGAGTCGTTCGGGGGTGACATCAAGATCTGCCGACCGGGACAGTTGTCCAAGGACCACGATAGAGACAAGGACAAGGACGAGGACCACGAGGAGGACTGAGGATGCGCATTTCGATAGTCGCGCTGCTCTCCGCTGCGGTTGCCCTGGCGTTGGCGCCGCGCACAGCAGCCGCCCAGCGTGAGTTTCATTGGAAAGGTACCGTCGCCCCGGGCAAGGCGATCGAGATCAAGGGCGTGAACGGCGATGTCCGCGCGAGCGCCGGCTCAGGGGACGTCGAGGTGACCGCGGTGAAGCGCGGGCGCAGGAGCGACCCCGACGAAGTGAAGATCGAGGTCGTGCAGCACGAGGACGGGGTCACGATCTGCGCGGTGTATCCGAGCGGGGGCCGTCGCGAGAACACGTGTGAGGCAGGCGATGGCGATCACATGAACGTGCGGGACAACGACGTGACCGTCGACTTCACGGTGCGCGTCCCCGCCGGTGTCCGGTTCCTCGGGAAGACCGTGAACGGCGAGGTGGCGGCCGCGGACCTCGCGGGCGACGTGGAAGCGAACACGGTGAACGGCAGCATCCGGATCTCGACTGCCGGCTACGCCGAGGCGCAGACGGTGAACGGCGAGATCGTGGCCTCGCTCGGCCGCGCCACGTGGAGCAATGCACTCGAGTTCCGCACCGTCAACGGCGGGATCACCCTCGACCTCCCGGCCGGTCTCTCCACCGAGGTCCGCGCCAAGACGATCAACGGCGACATCCAGACCGATTTCCCACTCATGGTCACGGGACGGCTCGGTCCCCGGAGCTTGCGCGGCACGATCGGGAGCGGGGGGCGACGGCTGGCGCTCGAGACGGTGAATGGGAGCATCAGGCTAAGAAAGAGCACCTAGAGACGCGGGATGCGAGATGCGGGATGCGAAAGTGACGGAACGCATCTCACATCCCGCATCCCGCATCCCGGCAGTAATCGGGTCCCCTTCGCAACATCGCGGTACGTAATCCGCACCACGTCGGCCCCAGGTTAGCCCCCTCCGAACCAGGGGTCCCGTGGTGCTGCGGGAACTTCTCGCCCGCACCGAGCAGATCGACGATCTTCGCCACCTTTTTGGGGCGCTCGGGTTTCATGCGGCGTGGGAGCCCGTGCCACCCGGACCCTGGCTCGGTCCGGCCCAGGCAGAAGGGGCGGGCGTGATCCGCGCGGCCCTGGTGGCGCGTCACGAAGCGTTCCGCGTATTCGCAATCGAGGCACGCGACCCGGAGCGGGCGGTCCGCGCGGCCGCACGGCGTCTGGCCGCGCAGGCCGAGCGCGGCCTCGCATGCGCGCTCGGCACGGGCCCGCGGCGTCTCGTGTGCGCGAGTTGGCGCGCGACCGCGCGTGGGGAAAGCGGCGGAGGCCCCGCGGTCCGCCTCGCCACCATTCCCCTGGAGCACCCGCCCGGCGGCTCGCTCGACACGTTGGAGCGGTTCAGCCCGCTCGCGGGAGAAACGTCGCTCGCGCTCAGCCTGCGGATCGGCGAGGCGCTCGCGAGCGAAGGCGTCACCCCGCGGTTCTTCCGGGCGTTCCGGGCCACGCTGGAGCGGCTGACGGACCGCCTGGCGGCGCCCCGCAGCCGGTCCGAGCGCCACACCCTCGCGCTCACCGCGCTCACCCGGGTGCTGTTCCTCTACTTCGTGCAGGCGAAAGGCTGGCTGGACGGCGACCGGCGCTATCTGATCCACCGTTTCGATGAGAGCGTCGCCACCAGGCGCCACTTCCACCGCCAGGTGTTCGATCCGTTGTGCTTCGGCGCCCTGAATCGGCCGGCGTCCGGGCGCTCCGGCGCGGCCCGCGCGCTGGGCCGCCTGCCGTTTCTGAACGGCGGGCTATTCGAGCCCACCGCGCTCGAGCGGCGCGAGGGCCCGGTCCGCTGGAGCAACGCCGACTGGCGCGACGCGTTCGACGGGCTGTTCGAGCGATTCCATTTCTCGGCGCGCGAGGCGGACGATGTGGGTCAGTGCGTCGCGCCCGACATGCTGGGTCGCGTGTTCGAAGGCGTGATGGACCCCGCCGAGCGACGCGCGAGCGGCAGCTACTACACGCCCGCATCCTTGGTGCGCGAGATCGTGCGCGCCGGTCTGGCCGCGATCCTCGTCCACCGCTTCGGCCTCGCCCCAATGGCCGCGGAGCGCTGGATGCACCACGGCGACCCGCCCGATGCGCAGCCCGATCTCCGCCGCGTCGCCGTGCTCGACCCGGCCGTCGGCTCGGGGGCGTTTCTGCTCGGCGCACTGGAGGAGCTTACGCACCTGCGTTGCGCCGCGGGCGAACGACCCACCGCCACCGTCCGCCGGGACGTAGTAGCGCATTCCCTCTTCGGTGTGGATCTGAAACTCACCGCCGTTCGCCTCGCGGAGCTGCGTCTGTGGCTCGCCCTCGTGGCGGACCAGGACGAAGCCGACCTTGCCCGGATCACTCCTTTGCCGAACCTGGACGGGCACGTGCGCCAGGGGGATGCCCTGATCGACCCGCTCACGCTGGCCCGCGCGCTCGGCCGCGCCACGGCACCCATCGCTCCGTCTCGGGAGGTCGAGCGGCTCACCAGTGCCCGGCGCGCGCTGTTCAGCCTGGCGGGACCGGCCAAACAGCAGGCGCTGGGTGAGCTCGCCGGCGCCGAGGGGGCGCTCGCACGGCGCTTGTTCACAGCAGCCGTCGCGGCGCTCGAGCAGCGCGCCGCTGAGCTGGTCGCCGCGGGCAAGGATCGCGATCTGTTCGGACGGCGGCGGGGGCTCCGGCCGGACGAGCGCGCGCTGCTCCGGCGGCTGCGGGCGAGTCGCCACGAGCTCCGGGTGGCCGCGCGCCGTCTCTCCCGTGAGGGGGGTGCCCCGTTCTTCGCGTTCGAATCGCACTTCGCCGACATACTGGCGCGCGGCGGGTTCGACCTCGTTGCCGGGAACCCGCCCTGGGTCCGCGGCGAGCGGGTGCCCGCCCAGGTGCGGGAGACGCTGGCAACCCGCTACGCCACGTGGCGGCCGACGCGCGGGCCTGGATTTGCGCATCTCCCCGACCTCGCGGTCGCGTTCGTGGAGCGCGCGCTCGAGCTCGCGGCTCCCGGTGGAGCGGTGGCGCTCCTCATCCCCGCGAAGCTCGCGTCCAGTGGGTACGCGGAGCCGCTGCGGCGGCGGCTCGCCGCAAGCACGCGCCTCGAACGGGTGGCTCCGATCGCCCAGGCGAGCGCGTTCGGGGGGGCAGCCGCGATCTATCCCATGGCGCTCGTGGCTGCGCGAATCGAGCCGACCGGCCGCGAGCGGGTGGCCACGGCCCTCGGCCCCAAGACCGGAGCCCCGACGATCCCGCAGCGCTCCCTCGCAACCGACGGCCCCTGGATCCTTGCAGGCGGGGCCACTCGGATCGCACGTCACCTGCGAGCGGTCTATCCCACAGTGGGCGATCGCTGGAACCCGCAGCTCGGTGTGAAGACTGGTGCGGACGATGTGTTTCTGGTGGCGCGACCGGGACCGGTGACCCGCCCCGTCGTCCGGGGCCGTGACCTCGGGCCGTGGCGCGCGACGCCGCGGGCGCACCTACTGTGGACCCACGGACCCGACGGCCGACCGCTGGCCCGCCTCCCGGCGGAGCTGGCGCGCGCCCTCGACCCACATGTCGAGCGCCTACGCCGTCGCAGCGATTACCGCGGCGGTCCGGCCTGGCAGCTGTTCCGTATCGCCCTCGCCGACGCCCCGTGCCGCGTGATCTGGCCCGACCTCGCGCGGCGACTCGCGGCCGTTGTGCCCGACGTCGGCGTCGTTCCACTGAACACCGTCTACGGCATCGCCACCCGCGCCGCGGACGACGCGTACGCGCTGGCGGCGCTCTTCAACTCTCGTTGGCTCACCGCCCTCGCCCGCCTCTCCGCCGATCCCGCCCGCGGCGGCTTCCGTCGCTTCAACGCGGGCGTCGTTCGGGCACTGCCGCTCCCGCCCGCCACCCCGACGCAGTGGCGCATCCTCGCGGACCAGGGACGGGCGCACGTGTCCGACGACGATGCTATTGCCGACATGTACCAACTCGAGCCCGCGGACCGCCGTGCACTGGACGCATCCGCCGCGGATCCTCTCTGAGCACCTCGCGCCGCTCCCCGAGCCGCTCGCGTGTCTCCTCACGCCCGGGGCGGTCGGCCCGGCGCCGGCGGTCGCGGCGCTCGGGGCGCGCGCGCTGCTCGACCTCACGCCGCTCGCGCTCGAACGCAAGACGCCATGGCCGGCGTGGCTCGCCCCGCATCAAGTCCCCGCGGCTGAGCGGCTCACGGGCATCTTAGGGCGCCACGGGGGCGCGCTGCTTGCCGACGCCGTCGGCCTCGGCAAGTCCTACGTCGCGCTCGCCGTCGCCCTCGCGCTCAGCGAGCCATTCGCGCTGGTCGTGCCGGCGGTGCTGGTGCGCCAATGGCGCGGCCTGCTGGAGCGGTACGACGCCGACGCCCCGATCATCACGCACGAGTCTCTCAGCATGACCCGTTGCCGCCCTCTACCGCCCCTTACCGCCTTTTCGTCGTCGACGAAGCCCACCGCTTCCGAAACCCCCTCACCAACCGCTACCGCGCGCTCGCCAAGCTCGTGGTCGGTGCGCGTGCTCCTCGTTACGGCCACGCCAGTGCACAATCGGATCGCCGATCTGTTTCACCTGTTCCGCCTCTTCCTGCGGGACCACGACCTCACGGCGCTGGGCGTGCCCTCGCTGTGCCGCGCGGCCCGGGGCGACGCCGATCCGCACGCCGTAACCGCCGCCGCGGCCCGGCTGAGCGTGTCGCGCTCGCGCGAGCGCGTGCAGGCAGGGTACGACACCGGGCCGGGCACGCTGCCCTTCCCGGAACGCGCAGCTGGCGAGGCAATCCGCGTCGGTACGGCGCCCGATGTACAACTGCAGGAGCTCGTCGCGGGAGTCGCCCAGCTCGAGGCGGGTGGCGAGGCGGCGGCCCTGTTTCGCCTGCTCCTCCTGTCGCAGCTCGCCTCGAGCCTGCCCGCGTTTCGCGTCAGCCTCGTTCGGTACGACGCGTTCCTCGAGCTGGGCGTCGCAGCCGCGGCGCAGGGGAGAGCGCTCGGGCGCCGGGATTTCAGGCGGCTGTTTCCCGCCGGATCGGACGACCTGCAGCTGGCGCTCTTCCCCCTGGTCCTCCCGCCTGGACCCGGCGCCGCGACCGAGCGGGACCGACATGTGGTGGGGCGGTTGCGCGTGTTCGCCGCGTCACTCGCTGATCCCAAGGCGGACGCGCTCGCACGCCTGCTCGAGGGGCGCGTAGGAAAGACGATCGTCTTCGTCCAGCCACGGGCCACGGTGCATTACCTGATGCCCCGGCTCCGGGGCCACCGCCTCGCGGCCGTGACCGGAGAACGGGGCTGGTTCGGGAAGGAGTCCGCCCGGCGGGAGGACGTGCTCCGCGCCTTCGCGCCGCGAGCGCAGGGCGCTCCCCTGCCCCCCTTGGCGCTCGAAACGGACGTTCTGATCGCCACCGATCTCTTGAGCGAGGGGTTGAATCTCCAGGACGCCGTCCGCGTGATCCACTACGACCTCCCCTGGAGTCCCGCCCGGCTTGCGCAGCGCGTGGGCCGGATCGATCGCGCCGGCTCGCCTCACGAGCGCATCGAGACCGTGACATTCCTCCCACCCCCGTCGCTCGCTGACGCCCTGGCAATGGAGCGCCGCCTGGTCACGAAGCGGCGCATGCAATCCCGAGCCGGTGCCGGCCCCCGCGCGCTCGATTGGTGCGATCGGCTGCAGGGACTGGCCGCCCGCGCGGAGCCGCCGGCCGCGCCCGGCACCTGCGCGGCGGTCGGGGGGGCGGGGGCGGAGCGTGCCGTCGTACTTGTGGTGCGGCTGGGGGGTCAGGTGGAGGGGGTGGTGGTCACAGACGCGGGCGCTCGGGCCGATCCCGCCCGCGCCACGCGACTGCTCGAGCAGGCGGCCGTGGCAGAGCCGGCTCCGTTCGACAGCGCGGCGCTGGCGCGGGCGATCCGACGGGCGGCGCCGCTCCTTCGCAACCGACTCGCCGCGCTCGAGGACGCGCGCTGGCGTGGGGCCCACCGGGACCGCCTCAGTCGGCGGCTCATCCCGTGGGTGCTGGCCGCAGCACGCCGTGCCGCCACTGAGCGACGCCAAAGCGACCTCGCACGCCTCGATGGCCTGGTGTCGCGACTCGCGATCGGCATGACGGCGGGAGAGGAGCTGCGCCTCGAAGATCTGCTGGCTCGCCGCGCGCCGCTGTCGGTGCGCGAGGTGCTGGCCTGGCACGATCGCCTGCCGCCGATCGGGGCCGGCGCAGAGCCACCGCAGGTCGAGCTGATGGCGGCGCTGGTGCTCGGGTGACCGTTCACTCGTGATGGAGCAGGAGCTCTTCGTAGTCGAGCTCTTGCTGAACGCGTCGCATCACCGCGTCGGAGATCGCGCCGTTGTCGCGCATGCGGAGCAGCTCCTGCCGCTCCACGGCGAGCAACTCTCGGGCCAGCCGCAGGTTCGCGACAGACTTGGCCTCTAGCGGGTTGTCGAGCACGCCGTCCGCGTGGCCGCGCAGGTGGCGCGTGCGGAGGCGGTAGCGATCGCGGGTGTGCGACAGGGCGCCCGGGTGCATCCACGGCTCTGACGCGAGCTGCTCGAGCCGCGCCAGCGCAGCCTCCGAGGCGTTGATGCGTGCCGCGAGCTCCTCGCGGCGCTCCTCGTCGCCCGTCTCGCGCACATCGAGCCAGCGCAGCAGCGGCGCCAGCGTGAACCCTTGACCGAGCAGCGTGACCAGAATGACGCCGTACGAGAGAGCGATGATGGCGTCCCGGCCAGGGAAGGGCATGCCGGCGGCCGTCACGGTGGGGATTGCGGCGGCGAGAATGAGGGTGTCACCGCCCCGCAGGCCGGCCCAGCCCACGACCGTCAACACCTGCCAGCGTGGCCGCGCCTCGCGTGGGCGCAGCCGGCGTCCCAACAGCCAGCGAAAATTCCCGGCGAAGTAAACCCACACGAGCCGCGCGACGATCACGGCCAGGCTCACCAGGACAGCCGCACGCGCCAGCTCGAGCGCCGCTGCCCCCGTCAGGCCCTCCACGATCGGCCGCAGGGCGAGCCCCGTCAGAATGAAGATGAGCCCCTCGAGCACGAACACCACCACGTCCCACATGCCGACGTTCTGCACGCGGGTGTCCGCCGCCACGAAGCGGGGCCCCACCCGCCCCAGATAGATCCCCATGGCAACGACCGCCAGGATACCGGACACGCCAAGACGCTCGGCGGGGAGATAGGCCGCGTAGCCCGAGAGCAGCGAGATGGTGTTCTCGACCTCGGGATCATGAATGCGACGGCGAACCGCAGCCAGCAGCCACCCCATGGCCAGGCCGACCAATACACCGCCCGTGCCCACTATCACGAACCGCCCGGCCGCGGCCATGAGCGAGAACGCGCCGGTCACCGCGGCCGCGACGGCGACGCGGTACGCGACGATCGCGGCCGCGTCGTTGATCATGCTCTCGCCCTCGAGGATCGTCACGGCACGTCGCGGCATTGGTAGCCGCCGCAGAAACGCCGTCGCCGCCGCGACGTCAGGTGGCG
>DASQAM010000165.1:0-4024 GCA_035635735.1 Gemmatimonadales bacterium
TATTCGGCTTCGATGGAAGCGATCAGGTCGCGCATGTAGAGCCTCGTTCAGACCGCGAGTTGGGCGCGTTCCGGCGTCTTCCAAAGGTCGATCGGCTTGGCGATGCCCTTCGGGCGGAAGGGCAGCAGGATCTTGCGGCCCAATCCGGCCGACGCGTACGCGGCATACAGGACCTCCTGCACCACGCGTCCGGTTTCGCCGTCCGAGATCGGCGTCTCCTTGCCGCGCACGCAGCGCGCGAAGTGCCGCATCTCCTGGGGGAAGCCGTAGTTCCAATGCTCCTCGAACACAGGATACGTCCAGCCCTTGGTGGTGGCCGCTTTTTCGACGGCGTAGCCGAATCCCACCTCCGAGTACGTCGGGAGCGCGTTCCCCATGAGCATGTCGGCGTAGGTCTGCCCTTTGTCCCCAAACACCTCGATGCTGTCGTCCATGCCGCCGGGCCTGTTCCAGCTGCTCTCGACCATCCCCACGGCGCCGTTCTCGAACTCGATGATGGTGACCGCTTCGTCCTCGCCCTGAGTGCGCCCGCGGTGGACCTGCGTCGCCATTTGCGAGTAGACGCTCTTGATCCTGGGCTTGCCGAGGAACCACCAGCAGAAAGCGATCCCGTGGCACCCCAGGTCCATCACCGCGCCGCCGCCCGACTGCGCCACGTCCCAAAACCACTCCGAGTGCGGACCCGAGTGCTTCTCGCCCTGCTTCACCAGGTGCACGCGACCGAAGGCTCCTTCATCCGCCAGCTGCTTCGCCTTCACGTATTTCGGGGCGAAGAACAGCTCTTCGGCGTAGAGGAGCAGCACGCCGGCCTTGCGGCACGCCTCGATCATCGCGTCGGCTTCCTCGAGCGTCAGGCACATGGGCTTCTCGCACACCACGTGCTTGCCGGCCCTGGCGGCATCAATGGTGATCTGCGCGTGCAACCGATTGGGCGCCGTGATCGAGATCATTTCGACTTGGGGATCGCGCAGCAGCTCGCGGTAGTCGCTGTACGCGCTCGGAATGCCGTGCCGCTGTGCAAAGCCGGCCGCGTGTGCTTTGCTCGGTGAGGCCACGGCCACGACTTCGCCCTCCTCCGGCATGGCGTTCACCGCCCCCACGATGCATTCCGCCTGGAAGCGGGAGCCGATGATCCCGATTCTCACTTTCGACATGATGGGCGCCGTGCGACCTCGTTGATGCGTTGCACCACGTCACGTGGATTGTTCAAGAGGCCCCTCCGGTCGCGCTTAAGCTGCGGTCGAACTGCGGGCCGGCGCAAGGCGTCTGGTCGCGCGCGCCCGCCCGGCACTACCTTTGGGTGCGGCCAGACCTCTTTTTCTCCGGAGAATCCCACACATGTCGGACGAGGTCACATCGACGGTGCCTACGCGGACGCTCGTGGTCGCGGTCGTCGCTGTCCTGGTCGTCGGGTGCGCGCGTGACAAGACCGGGGCTTCCAGCGGAGCATTGGGCTTTCAGGAGCGCGCCCGGGAGGCCGGGATCGCGTTTCGGACGCACGATCTGCCGAAGGAGCAGGGCGAGCGGTTCCGCATCAATCTGTACGATCACGGCTCCGGCCTGGCAGTGGGCGATTACGACAATGATGGCCACGAAGACATCTACTTTCTCAACCAGCACGGGCCGAACGCCCTGTACCGCAACAAGGGCGACGGATCGTTCGTCGACGTCACCGCGCAGGCGGGAGTCGCCCTCGGCGATCGGATCTCCGTCGCGGCCACGTTCGCCGACTACGACAACGACGGTTGGGCCGACTTGTTCGTGACCAGCACGCGGGGCGGGAATGTCTTGTTCCACAACCGGGGGGACGGCACGTTCGAGGACGTCACGGCGAAAGCCGGGTTGACCCACGTCGGCCACTCGCAGACCCCGGTGTTTTTCGATTATGACAACGACGGCTATCTCGATCTGTTTCTCACCAACACGGCGCACTGGACCACCGACGTCTTCGACTCCACGGCAAAATACTTCGAGGGCAAACCCGACCTTGGCAGTCTGCTGACCAGTGCCAAGGAATCGAACATTCTTTATCACAATAACGGCGACGGGACTTTCACCGACGTCACTGACCGCGCCGGCCTGCGCGGCCGTGGTTGGGCCGGAGACGTGGCCGTGTTCGACTACGATGAAGACGGTTTCCTGGACCTGTTCGTGCCCAGTATGGTCGGCCGGGGTCAGCTGTATCGGAACACCGGCCACGGCACCTTCCGCGACGTCACCGCGGAGACGCTCGGCCGGACGCCATACGGATCGGTTGGGTGCAAGGTGTTCGACTACGACGGCGACGGCCGGCTCGATCTGTTCGTGGTGGACATGCACTCGGACATGTGGATGGGGGTGGATGCGGACCACGTCACGGTCGACGTCGCGCGGCAGGTGCAACATCGCCGGTTCCTCACGCCGAAGGGTCCGACGGTGAACGAGGAGGCCCCGGGCTTGCTGCAGATCCAGCGGGCCATGTTCGCGCGGCAGGGTGAGGACTTCGACGCGCTGCTCTTCGGCAACGCCCTGTACCGTAATCTCGGCCACGGGAAATTCACGGAGACGGCCGTCGCGGCGGGACTCGAGACGCTCTGGCCCTGGGGTGTGGCCACTGGAGACTTCGACAATGACGGCCACGAGGACGTGTTCATCCCCTCGGGGATGGGCTATCCCTACTACTACTGGCCCAACCAGCTGATGATGAACAACGGAGACGGCACGTTTCGGGACCGGGCGGACGTGCTGGGCATCGAGCCACCAGTCGGCGGTATTTACCTGGAGGAGCGCGTCGCGGGCCGGCCGGCCGCGCGGAGCTCGCGCAGCGCGGTCGTGGCCGATTTCGACGGCGACGGCCGGCTCGAGATCGTGACCAACAACTTCAACGGCCCGCCGTACTATTTCGCCAATCGCCTTCCCCGACGTAACTATGTGGAATTCCGGCTCACGGGAACCAAGAGCAACCGCGATGCGATCGGCGCCGTGGTGCGCCTGTGGGTCGGGAAGACCGTGATGGTCCGGCAGGTGAGCCCGGCGGGCGGCTACTTAGCTCAATCGAGCCGCGTGGTGCACTTCGGTCTCGGCGACCGGAACACGGTGGACCGGGTGGAGATCCGCTGGCCTCGGGGGATCGTGCAAACACTGCAGCATCCCGAGATCAACACCCTGCATCAGATTCGAGAGCCGGCCCCCTGATTCGCCTCGAACGGCCACGTTCGCCTCTTCCACGACCACGCTGCGAAGCACACCACACCGAGCAGCAGCGCGCCCAGTCCAAAGGCGATCACCATGGGCGGCGTCGTGGCGAAGATGAAGATCCATCCCAGGAGCGCAATGAGGCTCGGCACCGGATAGAGCCACATCCGATAGGGCCGCGGCATGTCCGGCGCGCGCCGCCGCAACAGCGTCACCGCGCCGATCTGCCCGATGAATTGCACCAGGATCCGCGTCGTGAGCAGCGCGTCGATCACCATGCCGAGCGATACGAACCCCGCGACGATCGAGAGCACGCCGAGCACCACCAGCGACACGTACGGGAAGCCCTGGGACGGATGCAGCCGCGCAAAGACCTTGAAGAAATAGCCGTCTCGCGCCGCCGCGTAGGGCACGCGTGAGTATCCGAGGAGCAGCGCGAAGACCGAGCCGAACGCCGTCCACAGGATCATCGCCGTGAGGATCGTGGCGACGCCGGAGCCATAGATCCGCTCCATGAAAATCGAGACCACGAAGTCCGCCTGCGGGTGCGACTCGACGGGAACGAACTCGCGCCACGGAACGACGCCGATGATCGAGAAGTTGATCGCGATGTAGATCAGCGCCACCGCGATCGTGCTGATGAGAATCGACCGCGGGATCACCCGGCCGGGATTCTGTACCTCGTCGCCGATGTAGCAGACGTCGTAGTAGCCGAGGTAATCGTACGCGCCCACGCGGGACGCAGTGCCGAGGCCGAGCAGGAAGCCCAGCGAGAAGTTGAAGGAGCCGGGCGGGAAGTCGAAGGCGACCTTGGCGTCGAAGTGCATCGCCCCCGTTGCGATCACGGCGA
>DASQAM010000166.1:0-2358 GCA_035635735.1 Gemmatimonadales bacterium
GAGGTGATCGCGGAACATGAGGATCGAGCTTGGGTCGTGCACCTTCTCGTCTGGTCCCACGAGCTGCTCGAAGAAGATCGCCGCCATGGGGGTGACGTACTCGTGGCTGAACCGGACATCGGTGACGACGAACCCCTCGTCCCCGGGCTTCACCGCCGGGACGCCAATCTTCCCCTTGGCCGGATCCACGACCCAATGGCGGGCGATGATTTTCTCGCCCAGGGTCATGGGACGAGGCGACGTGGCGGGTGGTGACAGGACGACCTTTCCCTGTAGCCGGGCCACGTTGAAGTTGAACAGCCCCCCGTACTCGATGATCCCGCGGGTGATCTCGCCTTCGCCCGCGGTAAATGCGCTCAGGGGGATGGCCTCGCCGCGTCGCACCTTGTCGATGATCGAGAAGTCCGTCGTCGCCAAGACGCCCAGGTTCTGACAGTTCTCCCGATAAATGCGCTCGATGTTCTCAGCGACCACCAGCTTGATCCCGGCGCACATCTCGGCGTACGGCGACTGCTCGCGCGACGAGCCCTTACCCCGGCGCTTGCCGCTCACCGAAGCCACGAAGCCGCCGCGCTTCACCGAGCCGCGGGTGATGGGGAACTCTTCGCCGCACTTGAGCCCGAGGTAGGGAAAGTCGCCCAAGGTTTCGTCGTAGTAATAGCAGATGTAGGCGGGAGTTATTTCGTCGGTGGAGATGTTGTCGCGCAGCTTGGTCGCCGGTCGCCAGTCGATATCCTCCCCCTCGAGCTGCCGGCGCACCAGGTCCGCGTCCTCGGCCAGGAGCAGGATCCGCCCCCGGAGTACCACCTGATCGGGCAGCTTCTCGACGCGACGGGAGCGCAACGCAGCGAGCATCGGGCGAAAGATTACCCCTTGCCTAGGCCCGAGCAAGGCGATTCTCTTGGTGGCCGTGGTTCGCTCCGCTCCGGCCACGGCGCTGCGCCTCAAGTACGCCGGCGGCCTGATTTCCTCGACGACTCGACGTTCGTGGTTACCAGCGAAGCCGACGGCCGAGGCCGCGGGTCGATTCACACCCTGAGATGCCCCGAGTGACCCCATGAAGAGGAGCCGCACGTGTCCCTGAAATGGTTGATCCCCGTCGCGATGATCTCCGCCGGCTGCGCTGGTGCAGCGGGGCCCGCTGCAACGCCGGCGACGCTCGCTGCCCCCATGCCGTCCGTGAGCACGGCGGCGATGGACGCGCATCTCAAGTACCTCGCCGATGACCTGCTCGAGGGCCGTGCCCCCGCGACGCGCGGTGGCCGATTGGCCGCGAAGTACATCGCGGCCCAATTCGAAGCGCTCGGTCTGGAGCCCGCGGGTAGCGACGGATCCTACTTCCAACCGGTGGCACTCGTCGGGATGACGCCGCACCCGTCGCTCGTGTGGGGCAAGGGTGGCGCGACCAGGTCCCTCACTTATCTCGATGATTTCGTCGCGTGGGCGGAGCGGCCGGAGAGTCACATCGTCGCGGATGGCGAGGTCGTGTTCGTCGGCTACGGCATCGAGGCAGGCGAGTGGCAATGGGACGACTACAAGGGAGCAGATGTTCGCGGCAAGGTGCTCCTGATGCTCGTGAATGATCCTGGCCTGCAGGATTCGACCATTTTCAACGGACGGGCCCTGACCTACTACGGCCGTTGGACCTACAAGCTCGAAGAGGCGGCGCGCCGCGGCGCGCTGGGCGCGATCCTGGTCCACACCGCCGAGAGCGCGACGTACGGATGGGATGTGGTGCGCGGTTCCTGGTCGGTGGAGCAATTCAAGCTCGATCGGCCGGCGCCGCAGAGCATCGCATTCGCGGCCTGGGTGACGCACGACGCGGCCCAGGCTGCCCTCGCCCGAGCGAACCTCAACCTCGATTCGCTGACCCGCGCCGCGGCGCACCGCGATTTCCGTCCGGTGGCGACCGGGATCAATGTCGCGGTTGACGTCACGAGCGCGCTGCGTCACGTCCGCTCGGAAAATGTCGTGGCCAGGATCCCCGGCAGCGACCCCGCGCTGACCCGAGAGGCGGTGCTGTTCACGGCGCACTGGGATCACAAGGGGATCGGCCCCGTCGCGAACGGCGACTCGATCTACAACGGCGCGGAGGACAACGCGTCGGGCGTCGCGGCGATGCTCGGCGCCGCCCAGGCGCTGGCTCAGGTGCAGCCCCGCCCCCGGCGGATGCTGCTGTTCATAGCGACCACGGCCGAGGAGAGCGGCCTGCTCGGCAGCGAGGCGTACACGCGGGACCCGCTCGTCCCGCTCGAGCAGACAGCGGCGGTTCTCAACCTCGATGTCACCAACGTCCGCGGGGCGACGCGTGACATCGACGCACTGGGCGTCGACCGCTCGACCCTGGGCGCCGTGTTC
>DASQAM010000167.1:0-7547 GCA_035635735.1 Gemmatimonadales bacterium
CGCAGGCTCAGCCGCTCGGTGGTGTCGGTCGCTCCGGAGAGCGCGGCGCGGATGCTGAACAGCGCCGACTGCATCTGGCGCGCCGTCTCGTACCGCTCTTCGGGCACCTTGTTGAGGGCCTTCCCGACGACGCGCTCGAGCGCCGCTGGGATCGACGGCGCCATGGTGCGGAGCGGCTTCGGGTCAGTGGTGAGCACCTGGTAGAGCACGCCGTGGACCGTCTCCCCTTCGAACGGCTTGTGGTACCCCAGCAGCTCGTACAGGAGGCAGCCGACGGCGAAGACGTCAGTGGCCGGCGTGATCGCGCCGTTCGTGATCTGCTCCGGGGCCATGTAGGTCGGCGTGCCGACGATGGCGCCCGAGCCCGTCACGTCGGCGGACTGGAGGCGGGCGATCCCGAAGTCCATGATCTTCACCGTGCCGTCGGAGGCGATCCGGACATTGGACGGCTTGACGTCGCGGTGGATGACGCCGCGCTCGTGCGCGTAGGACAGGCCCTGCAGCACTTCGATCACGATGTCGAGCTTGCGCTCGAGCGCGAGCGGCTCGCTCACCGCGATCAGCGAGCTCAGGTCTCGCCCATCGACCAGCTCCATGGCGATGAACAACTGCTCGTCCGACTCGCCGAGGTCGTACACCGTGACGATGTTGGGGTGTTGCAGCGCGCCCGCGGCGCGCGCCTCCCGCATGAAGCGATCTTGCGCGTCGCCCGAGCGGCCCGCGCGTGTCAGCAGCTTGAGGGCAACGAAGCGCCGAATGACGGAGTCGTACGCCCGCCACACAGCGCCCATGGCTCCCTCGCCGATGATCTCGTGGAGCTCGAACTTACCGACACGTCGGTATTGCTCGGTTTGCGGCATCGCTCGTATGTCCACCGGAACTGAACAATGTGCGCATTCGCTGGCCAGGGAGCAACCGCCCGAGCACGAAACTCAGCGCATGGCCCAGTCGTAAATCCGCTCCAGCACGGCGCGGGTGGCGTCGTCCACCACGACGTCGCGCCGCGGGAGTACCCGCCCCGCGATCTTCAGGAATCCGTCCCGGCTCATGCGGGCGCCGGCCGCGCCACCCCAGGCGAATGGGGGGATGTACTTGGGCGGCCGCACGTCGTCGAAGACGTTCGCGCCGGTGCCGATCACGGTCCCGGTGCCGAGCAGCGTGCCGATCGCCGTCTTCGCATGGTCGCCGATCAAGCTGCCGAGCAGCTGCAGGCCGGTCTCGAGTCGCGTCCCCGCGATCTCGAGACGCACGCGACCGTACGTGTTCTTCAAGTTCGACGTGATGGTGCCGGCGCCGAGGTTCGCCCAGCGGCCGATCACGCAATGGCCGACGAAGCCGTCGTGCGCCTTGTTCGCGTACCCCAGGAAGACGCAGCTCGACAGCTCGCCGCGCGCGTTCGTTCGCGGGCCGATTGCCGACGCGCGCACCGGTCCGCCCAGCACGTGGGCGTTCGCGCCGACCCACAGGGGCCCCTCGAGCCGGGCCCCGGCGCGCACCTCGGCGCCGCTTTCGAGTACGACCGGACCGTTCCGTACATCGAACACGACGCCAGGTTCCACGGCGGCGTCGCGCAGGGCAATCGCGGCGGGATCGCCGAGCACGGCGCTCCCCGGGGGGAGCGGGTCACTGTCGCCGAGCAAGGCGCGAAGGTCGTCCGGGAGCAGCTGTTCGAGCGCCGGCACTAGGTCGTACACGCCGCGGAGCACGACTCCCGGCACTTCCATCGCCGCGGCGTGCGGCTGGGGGCCGTCCCACGTGGCCCCCGGTCCGACGCCCCATCCCACCGTGACGCCGCCGCTCGTGAGGCGGAAGGCGCCGTTCGGGAGCGCGGGGGCTAGCCCGCGCGGCGCGAAGGTCGAGGAGCCGATCACGGCCGGCCCGGGGACGGGGCGACGGGCGGCCACGAGGGGGACGCCCGCCTCGGCGAACCCGGCGAGGTGAGGGAGAGCGAAGACCGCAGCCGTCTCCGCGCCGACGAACGTCTCCCACCGCTCGCGGATCAGGTGCGCGCCGGCCCGCAGCTCGCACAACGGGCGTGCTCCGACGAACGGCGCCCACGCGGGCGAGGGGTCTGGATCGAGCAGGTAGAGGGCGTGAGTCACAGCCGCTGCACGAGCTCCTTCAGGCGCTCGGCGCGGCCGGTGGGCATCACGAGCGTGTGGCCGTTGGCCCGCACGACCACCATATCTTCCAGGCCGACCACGGCGACGTGCTCGCTCTCGGACCAGATCACCGAGCGGCGCACGTCGTCCGCCACCGTCGCCTTCCCGACCACCACGTTGCCGTGTGCGTCCGGCGTGCGAACACGCAACAGGGCGTCCCACGAGCCGATGTCGTCCCAGCCGAACGTCCCGGCAACGACTGCGAGCCGTTTGGTCCGCTCCAACACGGCCACGTCCACCGCCACGGGCCGGACGGCGGCGAAGAAGCCCGCGACGTCGCCCGCCGTGAGCGCGGGCCAGCCGGGCTTGAGCTCGCGCGCGTAGGCGCCCGCTTCGCCCAGGAAGCGGGCCACGCCCCACGCGAACAGCCCCGTGTTCCAGAGCGCGCCCCGGCGGCGGAGCAGCGCCGCGCGGGCGGGGGATGGCTTCTCGAGGAAGCGCCGCACGGTGCGCGCGCCGCCGAGCGGCTTCGCCGGGATGATGTACCCGTAGCCCGTCTCGTTGCGCGTCGGCTTCACGCCCACGGTGACGAGCACGTCGTACTCGGCCGCCACACCGAGCGCCTGGCGCCCGGCCGCGCGGAACGCACGGTCATCGCTTACCGCCCAGTCGGCGTGCAACGAGAGCATCTGGGCTCCGGGGTCTCGTTGCGAGATCCAGTGCGCGGCCCAGGTGAGGGCCGGCGCCGTGGACGCCGCGCGCGGCTCGGCGAAGATCTGCGCCCGGGGGATCTGCGGCACCACGTGCGCCACTTGATCGACCAGGAACGGGCCGGTGAGGATGAGGATCCGCTCCGGCGGGACCAGTCCGTCGAGCCGCTCGACCGCCTGGAGCAGGAGCGGGCGGTCGCCGGCGAGCGGCAGCAGCTGCTTGGGCCGCTCGGGCGTCGACAGCGGCCAGAATCGGGTTCCCGCCCCGCCGGCCAAGATGGCCGCCCAGACGCTCATGGCGTGTCCCGGGGAACCGACGATGGGGGCGGGGGTGGGGGAGGCGAGTCACCCAGCATCGCGGCGATGCGTGCCGTGAGCTTGCTCGGGCTGAACGGCTTGGTGAGCAGGCCGGCGCCCAGGCCCTCCGCTTCTCCCAGAATGCGATCTTCGCCCTCGGCGGTGAGCACGATGACGGGGAACGCGCGCGTGGCCGCGGCGGACCGGAGCTCGCGCAGCAGCTCGAGGCCGGAGCCGTCGGGCAAATGGAGATCGAGGAGCATGGCGTCGAACGGCCCGTCGCCGCCCTGTAACGCCCGGCGCGCTTCGGCGAGCGTGCGGGCGAGAGTCACGACGTAGCCGAGGCGCTCGAGGTGCGGGCGGAGCAGCAACCCGATATGCGGCTCGTCATCGACGACGAGGAGGTGCCGCCGGACGGGCGACAAGGCGGGCGACTCGGGGGTCAGAGCAAGCCGGCGATCGCCGAACGGTGGCGGCGCAGGTCGTAGAGCAGGGCGCCCACGTTGGTGGACGGCCGCACGAGAACGATCAGTAAGGCGTCGGCGTTGAGGACGGAAACGACGGCGAGGCCGGAGCCGAACTCGAGCACGCCGGTGCCGAATTGCCCGCGCCCTCCCGCTTCGCCCAGCTGGGCCAACCCGTTGATGACCGAGGGCAGGAGTGCGGCTACGTTCTCTGCGTCGACGCCGTTGGTCGCTCGGGCGTCAATCGGCAACCCGTCACGCCCCACGACCACGACGGCGTCCACGCCGCCGCGACGGGCGAGTGCCTCGACCACATCCCGGATTGTCGCCATACGGCGGCCAAGCTAGGAATGGAAACTGGCGAAGTCAAGCAGCCACCGTGGGTTGACCCACTTGGACGCCGCGGGGTATCTTCCCCGCACCGAATGCCTCCCCACCGCAGAATTGCCGCGCGCGAGGTCGCGCTGACCGGGCTCGTGCTGCTCGTCGTCGGGTGCACCGACACGAATGGCCTCCCCGCGCCGTTCTTCTCGAATACCGTGGACACGGTGTCGCTGTACGCGTTGCGAGGAACGGCCCTCACCCTGCCGTCGGCCTACACGCTCCTCGGCGCACAGGCCGTGCGGACGGACCTGACCACGGCGCTCGATTTCGCGTTCGACTTCGACTCACTGGATGCGCCCGCATTGTATCCCACCGGAGCGATCAATCTGGGCCAGCTGTCCGGTGTGCTGACCTCCACGACGCCGTTCGCCGCGATCAAGCTCGCGCCGACCGGCGGCTACATCTTCGACAAGCCGATTACGCTCGACACGGGGACCGTCGTGCTGGTTCGCTCGCGGCCCACGCTATGCTCGTTCGGCGTGACGCTCCCGCTCTACGCCAAGCTGCGCGTGCTGGCCGTGGACACGACGGCCCGGCTGTTGAAATTCGAAATCCTCGTCGACCAGAACTGCGGCTACCGCGGTCTCGAGCTCGGACTCCCGCAGCAGTAGCGGCGTGATCGATCTCAAGCTTCTACGCGCCTCGCCCCAGCAGGTGCGCGCCGCGCTCGCCCGGCGCGGCGATCCGACCGTCACACGCCTGCTCGACGAGCTCGAGGCGCTGGACATGCGCCGCCGGGCGCTCACCGGCCAGCTCGATCAGCTCAAGGCGGAGCGGAACGAGGCGGCGAAGGCCGATGCCCGCCTGATGAAGGAGAAGGGGGCGTTGCCGCCGGACGTCCGCGAGTCGCGCCGCACGCTGGGCGAGCGGATCGACAAGCTCGAGGCGGAACTGAAGGGCTTCGAGGAGGCGCTCGACGAGAAGCTGCTCTACACCCCGAACCTGCCCTTGCCGGACGTGCCGGACGGCGACGCGTCGCACAACAAGATCGTGCGGACATGGGGTGAGCTGGCGCCGAAGGGCGGGAAGCCGCACTGGGAGATCGGCGAACAGCTGGGGCTGCTCGACTTCGCGCGCGGCGCGAAGATCTCGGGGTCGGGATTCCCGGTCTTCGTGGGCGCCGGGGCGAAGCTCGTGCGGGCCCTGATCAACTTCATGCTGGACCTGCACACCCGGGAGCACGGCTACGTCGAGGTAGAGCCGCCGTTCGTCGTGAAACGCGAAACGATGCAGGGCACCGGCCAAGTCCCCAAGTTCGCCGACGACGCGTACAAGACGGCGCCCGACGATCTCTTCCTCGTTCCGACCGCCGAGGTGCCCGTCACGAACCTGCATCGCGACGAGATCCTGGACGGCGGAAAGCTGCCGCTGGGTTACACCGCCTACACGCCGTGCTTCCGGCGCGAAGCGGGAGCTGCCGGGCGGGACACGCGTGGACTGCTGCGGGTGCATCAGTTCGATAAGGTCGAGCTGGTGCGGTTCGCGCGGCCCCCCGATTCGCAGACCGAGCACGAGCGGATGACCGGGCACGCCGAGGCCGTGCTGCAACGGCTCGAGCTCCCCTACCGCGTCGTGCTGCTCGCGGCCGGCGACCTGGGGTTCGCCAGCGCCAAGACGTACGACCTCGAAGTCTGGGCGCCGGGCGTCGGCCAATGGCTCGAGGTGTCGAGCTCCAGCACCTTCACCGACTTCCAGGCGCGGCGTGCCAACATCCGCTACCGCGCGTCGGCTGGCGCGAAGCCCGAGCTGGTGCATACGCTCAACGCGTCGGGCGTGGCGCTGCCACGCACCATCGCGGCGCTCCTCGAGACGAGGCTGCAGCCCGACGGCTCCGTGACGGTTCCGGCGGCGCTCGTCCCGTACCTCGGAATGGAGCGCCTCGTGCCATCCTCCGCCGATGGCGCGTAACGCCGCGCTCCGCCGCGCGGGTCCTCCCGTCGTGGCGGGGCTGGCGCTGCTGCTCGGTGGGATCACGGTCTGGTACGCGTGGGTCGTGGCGCGCCACCTGCGCGACGACGCGCGCCAGACGAGCACGCTGCTCGGCCGCGTGTTTGCCGGTCTGAACGATCCGCGACCCGACGCCGCGACCGATGCGCTGCTCGACCTCGCGCGCCAGGTCCGCTCCCTCGGGATCGCGATCGTCGTGATGGATACCGCCGGTCACATCACCGCACTCGACAACGCGCCTCCGCAGATCGGCGCCGATACGGCGCAGCTGCGCGCCTGGATCTCCGAGCTTGACGTCGAGAACCCTCCCCTGGTCCAGCCCGGCGTGGGCACGATCCACTACGGCACCGGAACCGCGGCGCGCCGGTTCGCGAGTATCGCCGCGCTGGAAGGCGCGGTGCTCCTATGCCTGGCGCTGCTCGCCGGCTGGGCCTACCGGTCGCAGGTCGCCGCCGCGCGCGACCGATTGTGGGTCGCCATGGCTCGGGAGTCGGCCCACCAGCTCGGCACGCCCCTCATGAGCCTCACGGGATGGATTGCCTACCTGCGGGAAAATCCGGGTACCACGGGGGTCGAGCTCGCAGAGCATCTTCAGGCCGATGCGGAGCGGCTCGAGCGGGTGGCCAAGCGGTTCGAGCGCATCGGGCGGCCGGCACGCCGCGAGCCGGTGGGGCTGGGCGCCCTGGCGGAACGCGTGGTGAGCTACTTCCGGCCGCGGCTCCCCACGCTCGCGAGCCCGGTGACGCTCACCCTGCGCGCGACCGGACCCGGCCCCACCGCGCTCGGCGATCCCGTGCTGCTCGAATGGGCGCTCGAGGCCGTGATCAAGAACGCGATCGACGCGCTCTCGGGACGGGGCGGGCGGATCGACGTGGCCGTGGAAGCGGCCGCCCGCACCGCTCGGCTGAGCGTGATCGACGACGGGCCCGGCGTGCCGTTGGAGGTGCGGGCCCAGCTGTTTGAGCCGGGCGTCTCGACCAAGCCGGGGGGGTGGGGCATCGGCCTGGCCCTGGCGCGTCGCATCGTTGAGCAACAGCACGGTGGCCGCTTGGTGTACCGGCCGGCCCCGACCGGAGAGGGAGCCGAATTCGTGCTCGAATTCCCGCTGGTGAGTGCAACGTGACCCTCGCGCTCAATCCCCAGCAGGATGCCGCTGTCCGTCATCCCGGCGGCCCGCTCCTCGTGCTTGCCGGCGCGGGCTCGGGCAAGACGCGCGTCCTCACGGCCCGGATCGCGCATCTTATCCGCGAGCGGGGCGTGGCGCCGTCGCGGATCTTCGCCGTCACGTTCACGAACAAGGCGGCGGGGGAGATGCGCGCGCGTGTGACCGCGCTGCTCGGCGCCGACCCGCGCGGCCTGTGGATCGGGACCTTCCACTCGCTGTCGGCGCGCCTGCTGCGGCGCGAGGCCGCCCTGCTGGGCTTCGGGCCGAACTTCACGATCTACGATCAGGACGACTCGGAGTCCTTCATCAAGCGCTTGCTGGAGCAGCGCGGGCACTCCCCCAAGGCGAATCCCCCGCGCGCAATCCACGCCATCATTTCGGGCGCGAAGAACCGGATGGTGCTCCCGGAGGAGCTGGGCGCGAGCGCCGACGGTCCGCTCGAGCGTGTGGCGGCGGAGATCTATGCGGGCCTCGGCCC
>DASQAM010000168.1:0-1816 GCA_035635735.1 Gemmatimonadales bacterium
GAGGTGAACTTACCGAGCTAGTCGCTCACCGCCAGCACCTTGCGAAGGTATTGGCCGGTGAACGACCCTTTTACCCGCGCCACGTCCTCCGGTGGTCCGGCCGCCAGCACGGCGCCGCCCGCCGCGCCTCCCTCCGGGCCGAGATCGATCACCCAGTCGGCGGTCTTCACGACGTCCAGGTTGTGCTCGATCACGACGACCGTATTCCCCTTGTCCACCAACCGGTGCAGCACCTCGAGCAGCAGGCGCACGTCCTCGAAGTGCAGGCCGGTGGTCGGCTCGTCCAGGATGTAGAGGGTACGGCCCGTGTCGCGCTTGGCCAGCTCGGTGGCGAGCTTGACCCGCTGCGCCTCGCCACCGGAGAGGGTGGTCGCCGATTGGCCGAGGTGGATGTAGCCCAACCCTACGTCGTTCAAGAGCTCCAGTTTCGTGCGGATGCGCGGCTGGTTCTCGAAGAAATCGAGCGCCTCCGCCACCGACATGTCGAGCACGTCGGCGATCGACTTTCCTTTATAACGCACCTCGAGCGTCTCCCGGTTGTAGCGTCGCCCCTTGCACACCTCGCAGGGGACGTACACGTCGGGGAGAAAGTGCATCTCGACCTTTACCAGGCCGTCCCCCTGGCACGCCTCGCACCGCCCGCCCTTCACGTTGAAGGAAAACCGGCCGGGCCCGTAGCCGCGGATCTTGGATTCGGGCAGGTAGGTGTACAGCTCGCGGATCGGCGTGAACAGCCCCGTGTACGTGGCCGGGTTGGACCGCGGGGTGCGCCCGATCGGGCTCTGGTCGATGTCGATGACCTTGTCGATCAGGTCGAGGCCTTCCAGCCGGTCGTGCGCGCCCGGCATCACCTTGGCGCGGTAGAAGTGCCGGGCGAGGGCGCGGTACAGGATGTCGGTCACGAGCGTCGACTTGCCCGAGCCCGACACGCCCGTGACCGCCACGAACAGGCCCAGCGGAAACGCCACGGTGAGGTCGCGGAGGTTGTGCTGGCGGGCGCCGATCACCGCGAGCTTGCGCTCCGGGTCGGGCGTGCGGCGTCGCGGCGGGACCGGGATCCGCAGCTCGCCCCGCAGGTAGCGGCCGGTGAGGGAGTCGGCGTGGTCGAGCACGGCTTTGACCGGGCCCTCGACGACGACCTCGCCGCCGTGCCGGCCGGCGCGGGGGCCCAGGTCCACGACGTGGTCGGCCGAGCGGATGGTCTCCTCGTCGTGCTCGACGACGAGCACCGTGTTGCCGATGTCGCGGAGCTCCTTCAAGGTCGCAAGCAATCGCGTGTTGTCGCGCTGGTGCAACCCGATCGAGGGCTCGTCCAGAATGTAGAGCACGCCGACGAGCCGGCTCCCGATTTGGGTGGCCAGCCGGATGCGTTGCGCCTCCCCGCCCGAGAGGGAGTCCGCAGAGCGGCCGAGGGTGAGGTATTCCAGTCCGACGTTGCTGAGGAAGCGGAGGCGATCGTTCACCTCCTTGAGGATCGGCCGGGCGATCTCCGGGTCGAGGCCCCCTGCCGTGCGGCCGTTCCCGCGCAGCGGGATGCTCTCGAAGAACTGGAGCGCGTCCGTCACCGGCAGGTCCACGATATCGCCGATGCTCTTGCCGTGGAGCAGCACTGACAGGCTCTCCGGACGCAGCCGCTTGCCGCCACACGTGGGGCACGGCTGCTCGATCATGTACGCCTCGAGCTGCTCGCGCACGCTGTCGGAGGCAGTCTCTCGATAGCGCCGCTCGACGTGCTTCAGGACCCCGTCCCAGCCCGACTCGTATTCGCCGTGCCAGCGCTCGCTGTCGTATTGAAACGTGAGGGTCTTTCCGGGCG
>DASQAM010000169.1:0-9915 GCA_035635735.1 Gemmatimonadales bacterium
CAACACGATGGTGAGCTCGTGCCGGATTTCCGAGCGCGTGGCACGGGGCCAGGTGTTCGTGCCGTTCCACTTCCGCGAGGCGGCCGCCAACCTGCTGACCAATCCGGTGCTCGATCCGTACGCGAAAATGGCGGAGCTGAAATGCTGCGCGGTGCGGCTCGAGCCAGCGCACGTGGCGGTCGCCGACTAGGAAACAAATGCAGCCCTAATGGATCTGGGTCTTGCGGGCCGCGTCGCGCTGGTATGCGGCAGCACCAAGGGGCTGGGGCGCGCCGTGGCGAAGGCGCTGGCTCACGAGGGCGCCCGCGTGGCCATCAACGGCCGCCACGAGGACTCCGTGGAGCGCGCGGCGCAGCAGCTCTCTTCCGAGTCCGCCCAGGCGGTGATGCCGTTCGTGGCCGACGTGGCCGAGCCCGCGCAGGCCGCAGGCCTGGTGGAGCGGGTGCACCACGAGATGGGTCGTCTCGACGTGCTGTTCTGCAACGCGGGCGGTCCGCCGGCCGCCCCGTTCACCCATCAGCCCGCCGAGGCCTTCCAGCAGGCGGTGGCGCTGAACCTCCTGTCCACCGTCAATCTCGCGCGCGCCGCGGTGCCCATCATGCGGAAGGTCCAGTGGGGCCGGATCATCTGCCTCGCGTCGGTCGCCGCTAAGCAACCCCTACCGGGACTCATCCTCTCCACCACCGCGCGCGCCGGCGTTCTGGGGTTCGCGAAGGCCCTGGCCGACGAGGTCGCCGCCGAGGGGATCACCGTTAACGTCGTGTGTCCCGGCTTCATCGCGACGGAGCGGATCACGGAGCTCACGGAGAGCCGCGCGAAGCGCGAGTCGCGGGCGTCGCAGGAGGTCATGCGCGACATGGTCGCGGGCATTCCGCTCGGCCGCATGGGTCGCACCGACGAGCTCGCCGCGGCGGTCGCGTTCCTCGCGTCCGAGCGGGCCAGCTATATTACCGGCGCCGTGTTACAGGTGGACGGCGGGTTTACGCGATCCATTTTCTAACGCATCCCGCATCTCGCATCCCGCATCCCGAGTCTCCATGAAAGCCATCGTCAAAGAGCAGCGTGTCCCCGGCCTGAAAGTCGCGACGGTGCCGAAGCCGTCCGCCGGCCCCGGCGAGGTGCTCATCGCGGTGCGGCACGCCGGGGTGTGCGGCACGGACGTCCACATCGCCGACTGGGACGCGTGGGCGCAGGGCCGCATCAAGCCGCCGCTGGTGGTGGGTCACGAATTCGCCGGGGAGATCGTGGCGGCGGGCGATGGCGTGTCCGAGCTTCGGCCGGGCCAGTTGGTGACGGCCGAGGGCCATATCGTGTGCGGACACTGCCTCCAGTGCCGTACCGGCAACAGCCATATCTGCAAGAACACCCGCATCATCGGCGTGGATCGCGACGGGGCGTTCGCCGAGTATATCGCCATGCCCGCCACCAACGTGCTGCCGCTCGACGGCGTTCCGACCACGGTCGGCGCCATCATGGACCCCATGGGGAATGCCTTCCACGCGGTCCTCACGGCCGACATTCAGGGCAGCTCCGTCTTCGTGGTGGGGTGCGGGCCGATCGGCTGCTTCGCGGTGGGCATCGCGCGCGCCGCCGGGGCCGCCAAGGTGATCGCTTCCGACGTGAACGCGAAGCGGCTGGCGCTGGCCGGCCGCATGGGAGCGCACGTGACGATCGACGCCGCCACGGATGACGTGGTGCGCCGGGTGCGGGAAGAAACCGGCGGCGAAGGCGCCGACGTCGTGTGCGAGATGTCGGGCGTGCCGTCGGCCTTGCACCAGGCGTTCGCGGCCGTGCGCCTGGGGGGGCGGGTCCAGCTGCTCGGCATTCCCAAGGGCGAGGTGCCGATCGACTTCGCCAGCGAGATCATCTTCAAGGGAATCACTGTGCACGGCGTGATCGGCCGAAAGATGTACGACACCTGGCACCAGATGCGCCGCTACCTCACCGCCGGGCTGCTCGATCCTCGGCCGGTGATCACACACCAGTTCCCGCTCGCGAAGATCGACGAGGCCCTCGCCGCCATCCGCGCGGGCGATGCGGGCAAGATCATCCTGGAGATCGCATGAGCTTCGCCGCCCGGCTCGAGGCTGAACTCGAGCAGTTCAAGCGGGACGGGGTCTACAAGCGCCTGAACTACCTGGAAGCGCCCCAAGCCGCACGCACCAAGATGCAAGGACGCGGAGAGGTCGTGATTCTCTCCTCCAACAACTATCTCGGTCTTTGCAACGCGCCCGATGTGGTCGCGGCCGGCAAGCGCGCCCTCGATGAGTTCGGAGCCGGCACCGGCTCGGTGCGGTTCATCTGTGGCACCTTCACGATTCACCGCGAGCTCGAGCAGGCGCTCGCCCGGTTCGTCGGATGTGAGTCGTCACTCACATACGTGAGCTGCTGGAACGCGAACGAGGGACTGGTACCGAGCTTCTTGGGCGAGCAGGACATCGTGATTTCCGACCAGCTCAACCACGCGTCCATCATCGATGCCATCCGGCTCGCGAAGACCATCACGAAGTGCCAGACGGCGGTGTACCGGCACTCGGACATGGCCGACCTCGAGGACAAGCTGCGCGCGGCGAAGCACACGCGCCTCAAGTTGATCTTCACGGATGGCGTGTTCTCTATGGAGGGCGACATCGCCAGGCTGCCGGACATCGTGGCCCTGGCGCGGCAGTACGACGCGGTGGTCGCCATCGACGATTCGCACGCCACCGGCGTGCTCGGCCGCTCGGGCCGGGGGACCGCGGACCACTACGGCCTGCTGGGCCAGGTGGACATCATCACGTCCACGCTGGGCAAAGCGCTGGGCGGCGCCGCGGGCGGCTTTACGGCCGGGCCCGCCGCGCTCACCGACTATCTCACGCAGCGCTCCCGACCGCAGCTCTTCTCGAACGCCCTGCCTCCCACCGTGGCCGGTAGCGCGCTCGCGGCGGTGCACCACCTCGAGCACCACCCTGAGCTCGTAACCAGGCTGCACGAGAACGCCCGCTACTTCCGCGAGCGCCTCCTGGCCCTGGGCTTCAGGCCGTTGCAAGGTGAAACACCAATCGTGCCTGTCATCTTGGGGGAGACCGCCAAGGCGATCCAGATGAGCGAGCTGCTGCTCGACGAGGGTGTGTTCGTGACTGGATTCGGATATCCTGTTGTGCCACAAGGACATGCACGCATCCGCTGCCAGCTGTCGGCGGGCCACACGCGGGACGACCTGGACTTTGCCCTGCAAGCCTTCCGACGGGTCGGGACAAAGCTGGGACTCATCTAGCCTTCAAGTACTTTCAAGGGTCAGAGGCTTAAACCGAAGGGCTATCGCGTTTTCCGGACGAATTCCCTATTTTGGGGGTCGCTTTTTGACCATCGAGGAGTCGTCCCATGCGGGTAGTCACGGTCATCGCGGTACTGCTGCTGGGCGGGGCCGCCACCCTCGAGGCCCAGCACCGCTTCCAGTTCGAGGTCGGCGGGTTCGCAAGCTTCACGCGGTTCGACCGCGCCTTCCTGCTCGA
Organism: Gemmatimonadales bacterium; assembly: GCA_035635735.1. Lineage (GTDB taxonomy): Bacteria > Gemmatimonadota > Gemmatimonadetes > Gemmatimonadales > GWC2-71-9 > AG41. Next base: position 3,495 of record DASQAM010000169.1, read on the forward strand.
CAACCAGATCGGGGGCGGGGGCCGGCTCGGCTTCTGGATCACCGATTGGCTAGGGATCGAGGGGGACGGACTGTACATGCGGCCCCACCCGAAGGGTGGCGGAACCGGGACGGACTTCCCAGTCTGGTTCGGTTCCGGGAGCCTCGTGCTCAACTTCGGCTCCGAGAAGAGCTTCTACATCCTGGGTGGCTATTCCGCCATGGATTTCAACAGCAACGGCGGGGGCTTCAGGGACGCAGGTGCGCACGGCGCGATTGGCGACAGGATCTACATTTCCGACCGCGCAGCGTTGCGCCTGGAAGCCCGGGCGTATTTCGCGCCCAACACGCAGTTCCCCGGCACCAGCAAGTGGGCCGGTCAGCTTGTCGGATCAGCAGGGCTGTCGTTCTTCCTCGGGCCCAGCCATCGCGAGTCCGCGTATCCCGAGGTCCCCAAGCAGAAGCGCGACTCGATCCTCGCGGCCGGTGGCAAGGTCCCCGAAGCACGGCCGACAGGCGGTCCCAGCTACGAGTCGCGCTCGAGTGATTGGCAGCACAAGTGGTACTGGGGCGGCGAGGCCGGCATCCTGATATTCCGCACCAACTTCGACAGCTACTCCTTCGAGCCGACGTTCGGCGGGCACTGGCTGATCACAGGAAAGCGGACGGCGTTGTACGCGTCGTTCGAGCAGTCACTCTTCATCTCACCCCGCCACGTGACCATTGTCGAGCCCAGCGGGGCGGTCACGCCCGGCAACGTCCAGTTCGACAATTTGCGCCGCATCATGGTCGGTGTGCTCGCCTTCCCAGCGCAGCTCCGAGTGGAGCCGTTCGCGGGCGGTGGGTTCGCCATCATGGAAGCGTTGAATGTCCAGGTGAGCTGCGCGAGTTGTACGGGCTCGGACTTGGGCCAGCTCCAAGACGAGGCCGACCGGGCGGCGACCAAGGCCTTTTTCTGGTGGATGGGCGGGGTCGACATCAAGCAAGGTCGGCTGGCGCTATACGGCCACTACATCCTGACATCGGCGGCGGCCAACTTCCTGATCCAAGGCACCACCCACACCTTCCAGGGCGGCGTCCGCTACTCCTTGGGTAGTTCGAAGGAGGGGGTCACGGACCGGCAGTAAGCACCCGCAGGAAGTTCTCGCCCAGGATTTTGCGGACGTCGCTGTCCGAGTAACCACGGGCCTCCAGGGCCCGGATGAGCTCGGGCAGCGACGTCGCGTCTTTCATGGGTCGGGGCAGCACGCTGATCCCATCGAAATCGCTGCCCAACCCGACGTGATCGATCCCCATCACCTGCACCGCATGATCGATGTGGTCTATCAGGCGATCGATCGTGGGGACGTCGAGGCTTTCGGCGTGCTGGCCGACGAACTTGTCCACCTCGAACGCCGACTCGCCGGGATGGCCGCGGTAGTGGGCCCGGATCGAGTCGGTCTGGGGCTTCAGGCGGTGACGCATCTCTTCGTACTGGCTCCGAAAGTGCTCGTCCAGGAATACGGGATAGAAATTGATCCCCACCACACCTCCGTTCCGTGCGATGGCCCGGAGCTGGTCGTCGCTCAAGTTGCGCGGGTGGTGTGCCAGGGCCCGGCACGACGAGTGTGACGCGATCACCGGTCGCGTGGTGGTGGCCAGGACATCCCGGAACGTCGCATCGGACACGTGTGAAACATCCACCAGCATTCCCAGCTGGTTCATACGTCCCACGACCTGACGCCCGAACGACGTGAGCCCGCCCTGCCGCTCGGGGTCGGTGGATGAGCCCGCCCAGTCATTTCCGTTGTTCCAGGTCAGTGTCATGTAGCGCACGCCGAGCCGGTACAGCGAATCGAGCTTCTCGAGCGAGTTCTCGATCGCATGGCCACCCTCGACCCCCATGAGAGCGGCGATGTGTCCACGCGCCACCGCCGCCCGAACCTCAGCGGCCGTGGTGGCCAGCTCGACATCGCGGTTGGTGTCCGCAAGGGCGCGCACGGCCCCGATCAGGTCCAGGGCGCGCTGAAAGGCGGTGCCCCGGGCGTAGCGTGCGTCCACCCAAATCGAGAAGAACGCGGCGGTGAGCCCCCCCTCGCGCATGCGCGGGACGTCGATATGCCCGTCGCTCAGCCTGGCGGTGATATCGGCCTTCATGTCGAGCATGCGCTGCGGCGTGTCGATGTGGCCGTCCAGGATGATGGGCTGTTGGAGCACGAGCAGCAGTCCTAGCGGGAAGCCCATGGTGAGTCCTCGATCAGGAACCGCAGCGGCCAGTCGGCAGCGCGGGTGATGCCGATACGCGGTGTCACAGTGATGGTGTAATGCTGTCGTGATCGCTCTCGCACGATGCGGAGGCGGCCGCGGGTCAGCGCTAGGCCATCGTGCCGACCGGTCACGCCCAATGCTTGGCACAACTTGGCGGGACCGGAGCAGAGGTCGCGATCGGCAACCCGCGGACCGCCGCGCCGGCGTCGCATCGTCGTCAGTCCCTCGAGGGGCTCGAGCGCCCGGATCAGGACCGCGGCGGGATGCCCGGCGCGCTCCGTCACCGCGTTCAGACACCAGTGCATCCCGTAGGTGAAATAGACGTACGCGGTGCCCGGGCGCTCGAACAGGCTGGCGTTACGTCGCGTGCGGCGGGCGCGATAGCCATGCGACGCGGGATCATCGGTGCCGAGGTAGGCTTCGGTCTCGACGATTCGACCGGCGGTGCGGCGGCCTCCGAGCTCACTCAGCAGGACCTGTCCCAAAAGCCCACGCGCGACCTCGGGAGTAGGTCGCGCGTAGAACGACGCCGGCAGTGCAGCGCCTCTCACGTCCCGCCGGTGAGCCCGCGCTTTACTTTCGACCAGAACGACTCACCCCCGCCCGCGCCCCCGGTATCCGCATCAGGCTCACGTGGAGGTGGCTTGGGCGCGGGAGGCGGAGTGGACTCGGCCGTGTGCGTCCGCGGCTCCGAGGCCTCTCGGGGCTCGACCCGGTCGCTACGATCCCCGCGCTCTGCCCGACCTTCCGAGCCGGCGCCGCGACCGCGGCCGCCGCGCCCGCGACCACCCCGGCGCCCCCGACCGCCCCGCTCCCCTCGCTCTCCCCGCTCCGGCCGCTCTCCCCGCTCCGGCCGCTCGCCTGGGTCGGCGCGCTCGTCGCGACCGGTGGCCCTGCCACTGCCGCCACGGCCACCACGTCCGCCGCGGCTGCGTGCTCCGCGCTCGGCGCCCCCCCCGCCAGCCGGCGCGCTCTCACCGCCCAACGGCTCCGGCACGGCGGGGGCCGCGGGAGGCTTGGGGGGCACCAGCTCGATCCGCGGCTTGAAGTTCGGGTCCATCTCGACGACCCCGATCTTCGGCATCTCGGGGGGGGCCACGCGTGGCCCTCGCGAGCCCCGACGGAACCGGGCGCTGCGTGCGGGAATACCGGCGACGGGCGCGTTCGCCGGCCGCATGGATGGCGGCGCCGAGGACTCGGGCATCGGGGGGTCGAGCGCCTCGTCGGCGTCGGTGACGGCGGCGGGCTCGTCCGGCGGTAGGGCGGGAGACGGCGTCGCGTCCCGCAACTTCACGGTGTACGCTCCGTCGTCCTCTTTCGCCAGGTCGATCAGCTCCCGGTCGTGCGCCTGGCGCAGCAGCTTTTGTACCTGAGCCGGCTCGACCGGCTCTTCATCCCCCTTGATCTCGGCCATCGCCTCACCGAGCTCCTGCGCGCTCACCGGGCGGGACTCCCCGCCCAACCGACCGATGGCCTGCTTGATGAGGCCGAACGCGCCGTCCAGGGAAAACGCGCTACGGCGCTCTTCCCTGGCGGGCGGCAGGGTGAGAGGCTCGTCCGTCGCGACAGGCTCTTCGCGCCCCTCGCGCTCGTCACGCCCCCCCCGCCCCCGACGACCGCGGCCACGGCCTTCGCCGCGCTCGCGCTCGCGTGGTCGGTCGAAGGTCGCCAGGCCCGCCGGCTGCGCTGCCGCTCCGGGCACGCCCGGGCCCAGCCCGATCTCGTACTGGCCGTTATCGAGCTTGGTAAGGGCGATGAGGCCCTTGTGGGCCGCCTCGATCACGAACTTGGAGAAGCGTGAGAACCCCAGGTCCTTCTCGTTGAACGCCGGATCGATCTCCTGCATGACCTGCTTCAAGCGGTCGGACCGCATCACGTCGCTGTGCGCGGTCATCTGCTTCACGGCCTCGATCACGAGGTCCCAAGGATCGTGCCGCGGGTGCGTGACGTCGCTCTCTTTCGTCAGGCCGGCCAGCTCGTTGTAGGAGTAGTACTCGTCGCAGTTCTGTATCAGCAGGTCGCTCGACGACTCGCGGATCCCCACGCCGATGACGTACTTGCCGTACTCCTTGAGCTTCAGCACGAGGGAGGAAAAATCGGAATCGCCCGACAGCAGGATGAACGTGCCGATCTCGGGCCGCGTGAACACGAGCTCGAGGGCGTCGACAGCGAGACGGATGTCCGTCGCGTTCTTCTTGTTCGACCCGTAGGCCGGGGCCCAGATCATGTCGATCGAGGATTCCGCGAGCGGGACGATGTATTGCGGGTAGCGGCGCCAATCGGCGTAGGCGCGCTGTACGGCCACCTTCCCCTTGATGATGTCCGACTGCAGCAGGCGCCGCAGCTCGGACTGGAGATCCGAGCGGATCCCCATCGTCACGTTGTCGAAGTCGATCATCAGCGCCGCGTTGGGCGCGTGGGCCGGGGGTTCGTGGTGTACCGTGCGTGGCAAGTGGGCTTGCGGCGGTTGCGTCATGTGGTTGTGTCTTGCTCCTCGTGCCCTCGCCGCGCACGCACGCCGCGCCGGGCCGCCAAGCGGCCGGACGCGCGGGAGTGGCGAATGCGGGGACGGTAGTCGTTCAAGCGCCCGAGCCCGGGCGCCTCAACGGAGGCGACAGGTGCGTGTTGCAGAATCGTTGTGGGTCGCCGGTCAGAGTCGCGCGCGACGGGACATTGCGAGGGGAGGTCTCGCCGATCCATCGCGGCGCGCCTGCTGCGAGCCCCGGATCGACCGGGGCTGCCAGGCGCTGCCGGATTGACCTGACGCCTCCCTACCCTGCCGCGCTATCAGTGGGTTGAAGATAAACAACTTGTGCTCAAAGAGATAGGCCGGAAGGCCGCCTCAGCGCCACGCCGCCCATGGTAACGTTTGGCCCTTCAAGGGCATTCGAGTGATGGGATGAGCACGAGCGCCGGGAACGGAGGCCCAGGATCCCTAATCGCTGAGGCACGGGCCGGGAGCCCGGACGCCCTCTCCGCTCTCTACCTGGAGCACGGAGGGGCGGTATTCCGGTTGGCGTATAGGCTCGTCGGCGCCCGCGAAGACGCGGAAGACATCGTGCATGACGTATTCGTGGGGCTCCCGGAAGCACTCCGGCGTTACGAGGAGCGTGGCAGGTTCGTCGGGTGGCTGAAGCGTGTAACCGCCCGGGTCGCCTTGATGAGACTGCGCAGCCGCAAACGACGGCGCGAGGTCGCGCTCGACAGCGCCACCGCGCAAGCCGAACAGCCCGCGCCCTCGGAGCGTGATGGGCTCCAGGCCGCCGTGAGCACGCTTCCGGATCATCTCCGCGCGGTGCTCGTCCTAAAGGAGATCGAAGGCTACGCACACGCCGAGATCGCCGAGCTGCTCGGGATCAGTGAGGGAGCGTCGCGGGTCCGGCTGACACGAGCACTGAAAAGGCTGCGCAACGAGCTGGAGAGTGGACGATGACCTGGAAAGACGAGCTTCGCACAATTCCCGCCCCCGAGCCGTCGCAGGATCTCCTGGAGCGCATCCTCGCGAGTCGGGCGGCAGGGGTGCGGGTGGAGCTACCCGTTGCCACGCGTAGGGTTGCGTCAAGCCGCATTGTCCGCTTCGCGGCAACCGCAGCCATACTTGCGGGCGTTGCTTGGCTGGGCTGGCAGGCGGTCACGACGCGCTCGGGCGTTGAGAACGAGCTCCCGCCTGTCTGGGTGACCGGTGGCATGCCGTTCATTCCGTCGACCGCCTTCGGTCAGGAACGAGTCCGTCCCGCCATGTCGCCCCGCTATCCACTGATCGCGCAAATCCAGCCGACTCGGGTCCGCGCTGGCCGCTGGACCTACGAGGGAAGCACCACCGGAGACGGTGTTTTCACGACATCGCAGGGACCGCCGCGCACGATCGTCATCGCGGCCGGCATCTTCGAAGGGCAACCCATCTGGGTTGCGTCCAGCTCGCCGGAGGGGTTGGACACCGTGCTCGTCGATCTGGTCACCCTGCGTCCGCTGCGCTACGTGCGCCCGATGCGCCACGCCCGCTTGGTTCAGCGCTTCTCGCATGACAGCATCGATGAGCTGCTTTACGTCGAACCATCGCCAAAAGCACGGGAGCGAACACTCCGCGGCGCGGCTCTCCTGCCGGATGTGGGCGTGGGCCCGATGCTCGTGTCCTGGTCGCCGCACTCCTTGGAGCTGCTTGTACAGGCCCTGCCGCTCAACCGAGACTGGCGCGG